>JAZOAJ010000024.1:0-2311 GCA_045595385.1 Lachnospiraceae bacterium
GTGACAAAGCTGTAATCATAGGAGAAGAAGGAAACGGCAAGAGCACAATGCTCAAGTGGATCTATGACCCGGAGATGACAGCTGATTATGCTGAATGCTCAGGCGAGAGGATAATGAATAAAGAGCGGCTGGCTTATCTGCCGCAGGAGCTCCCGTTAAGCGATGGGGGAAAAACAGTATATGATTATTTCTCGGGAAATGAAGCGTTCTGGCAAAAGACCCCGAAAGAACTTAACAGGATGTCGGCACAACTATCCCTTGACCCGGATATCTTCTACAGTGATCAGCCGATGGGGTCTCTGTCAGGAGGAGAGAAGATAAAGGTCCAGCTGCTGAGCCTGCTTCTGGAAGAGCCGACTGCACTGTTATTGGATGAGCCGTCAAATGACATCGATCTGGAAACACTGGAATGGCTCGAGCGGTTTATAGCCGGATTTCCCGGAATCGTGCTTTTTATCTCCCACGATGAGGTGCTGATAGAGCGCTGCGCAAACGTGGTCATCCATATCGAGCAGGTCAGAAGAAAAACCGTCAGCAGATGCACGCTGATGCGGACAACATTTGCGGAATATGTTTCCATGCGCCGGTCAAATCTTCAAAATCAGGAAGCGCTTGCTTTGTATCAGCGCCGTCAGCAGAAGATCCGTGAAGAGAAGTTCAGGAAGATCTATGAGAAGGTCTCGCGTGACCAGAACAGTGTTTCCAGGCAGGATCCGCACAGCGGCAGGCTCCTTAAGAAGAAAATGCATGCTGCCAAATCGCTGGAGCACCGCTATGAGCGTGAAAAGGAAGAGATGGCAGATGTGCCCGACCTCGAGGAGGCAATGTATATAAGGTTTGATAACAGTAAGGCGGTACCGGCAGGCAAGACAGTGCTGGAACTGTCATTGGACAAACTTATGTGCCCTGACGGGTCCGGAGTGCTTGCCGAAAAAATAAAACTGTTTATACGCGGAAATGAAAAGATCTGCATCATGGGAAAAAACGGAGCGGGAAAGAGCACCCTGATCAAGATCATTGCCGGAATGCTGCTGGGCCGTGATGACATTCGCGCCATTTACATGCCGCAGGATTATTCAGACCTGATAGATCCTGAAAGTACGCCCGTGAAATTCTTAAGCGTGACTTACGACAAAGACGAGCAGACCAGGATACGCACATATTTGGGTTCAATGAAATATACTGCTGACGAGATGGACCATAGGATCGCAGAACTCTCAGGCGGCCAGAAAGCCAAATTGATCCTGCTGAAACTCAGCATGTCCGGGGCAAATGTGTTGATCCTGGACGAACCTACCCGCAATCTGTCGCCATTATCGGGACCGGTAGTCAGGCAGGCACTGCGCAGCTTCCCGGGAGCGATCATCAGCGTTTCCCATGACAGAAAATTCATGGAAGAAGTTTGTGATACTGTTTATGAACTAAGGCAGGACGGACTGTTTAACTGCGCTTTTGATCTGCGGACCGTTTAAGATCCAGGATCAGAAGAAAGAGGCAGGCTATCCGTAACAGACACCCGGCTGCAATAAAGTACCATGCGAAAGAGTAGTTGAACCGGAACGGAAGGAGCCGCAGAACCAGATCAAGTGCGATCAGGATGATCAGGATCTTCCTGACAAGAACAGCACGCTTTTCCGGGCCGTCAAGCAGCCGGTTCAGGATCAGCCCATAGATAAACGCTATCGCGAGCGGGATAAAATAGACTATGATCTCGTTCAATGTGAGCCTGTAAATAAAAGAGAGGAGCAGCGCTTCAGCGCGCGGGATGGAGACGATCCCCAGCTCAAACAAAACAGACCAGAGATTGTGGCCTGTGATAACTGCCGGATAGATATTGATAAGAAAGATATAAGGCAGCACAAGCAGAGATGCTATCTGGAAGATCCGCAGATAGAGGGTGGCGCCATTGATCACTTTTCTTTGCTGTATCCCGAATCTGATCTTCATTACCGGCCCTCCTCCTGAAGCTTTCCGTTTTGGATCTCTTCCAGTGAATGATCCAGATATAGAGCAGCGAAGTCATCCGAAAGAACGTCTGTGCCCACGGCTTCATAGATGACATTTGCATCGGCCGGATCGATAAAAAGAACTGTTCCGCCATCTGACAGCAGATCTATACCGGGAGCAGTCATGGCATATAGGCGGCAGAACTCGTTTGTCTGCGGATACGCGGAAGGCATAAGGATATCGCTGACACAGACAAGCTCCCCGGAGGTGCATTGACCGCGGAGGACCGTATCGCGCATCAGGATCTCTTTTTCATAGGTTCGAAGGTCGATCCGGACCAGCTGGCAGAACATCATGCCAAGCG
>JAZOAJ010000025.1:0-5614 GCA_045595385.1 Lachnospiraceae bacterium
CATTGCATCCATGAGCTTGGCTGCCGCATCCAGTGTAGCACCGCCTGCCATCAGGTGTGAACGGCTGGCAGCAGCAATACCTGTATCCGGGCAGATCTTTGTGTCGCCCATTACGAGATGAACTTGTTCCGGCTTGATCCCGAGAGGCTCAAGAGCTTTGACTGTATGTGTCAGAGTCCCGATGTCTCCTCCCTGCCCCATGTCTTCCCACGTGTTATAGTGGGTGATGCTTCCGTCTTCGTTAAGCTCGAGAGCGACCTCAGCGGAGTCGGTCTTACCAAGGCTTACGTTGAATCCGCCGAAGCTTACGCCCACACCTCTGAGCTTGCCTTCCTTCTTAGCTGCCTCTGCATCCGCTTTGAACTTCTCATAGATCGGTCTGCCCTTATCCATGAGCTCCTTCATAGGATATTCACGGAACGGATCGCCGCACGCATTAAGATCACCAGGCTCTGCGGCATTGATATATCTGAATTCAAACGGATCGATTCCTGCCTTCTTGGCCAGCATATCCATCATTGCCTCAGTGCATGTGTAGATCTGAGGTGCTCCGAATCCGCGGTAAGGAACGATCTGGTTATGGTTAGTTGTAACAAGCCTTGTCAGCGCACGAACATTCGGTACTTTATATCCATGGTAAGCCATACGTGTGAATGACATCATGACTGTATCTGCCAGCAGAGCGTATGCGCCGTGGTCAACACCGGAATCCCACTCAGCAGCGGTGATGTGGCCTTCTGCGTCGCAGGCAAGCCTTGCATTATGGTACGAAGCAGCTCTCTTTCCGGATGTGTGGTTGTGCTCCTCATACGAAAGTGTGAGTGTGCATGGCATGTTCAGGTTCTGAACAGCAGTAGCAATTACCGCATATGTTCCTGAGAATACCGAATAACCGAAGCTTCCGCCCGTAGGGTTGACGATGATCCTGATCTTATCAGGAGTAATTCCGATAGCCTGTGAAATGAGGAACCTTGTGAGTCCGACAGCCTGTGCCTTGCACTGGATGGTCATCATTCCGTCCTTATCCCAGTAAGCCTGCATTACATCCGGCTCGATCGGCAGATGCGGCTCATGCTGTGAATAGAAGCTTCCTTCTACTACGTATTCAGAATCATCGATGATATCTCTTGTATCCTCGCCCTTGAACAGCGGCTGCTCGCCGTGGAAGTTCGGAATGCCTTCGAAGATCTCGAGAGCATCAGGAGCAACTGCGTCCAGGAGATTCATGTATGCAGGCAGCACTTCGATGTTCTGCTTGACTGCCTTAGCAGCTGCGCGTGCATGCTCTTCCGTATCCGCTGCTACAACAGCTACTACGTCTCCGCGCTTATTGATCTTAGTATCCGCAATTACCTTATTATAGTTGAATCCTTCACCCCTGGTTCTCGGATGGTTAGAAGGGTTAGCTATGATATTAGTACCCTTGACGTCTTTTCCGAGCAGTACTTTGTAAACTCCAGGCATCTTCTCTGCCTCAGAGATGTCGATGTCTATGATGTTCGCATGAGCTACTTCGGAAAGTACGAGTGCAAGATGAGCTGTTCCGTCCGGCATAGCATGCTTAACGTCATCGCCGAAATCATATACGCCGCAGACCTTAGCGATTGCCGATGGTCTCGGACGGCTTGAACCATAGATAGGCTCATCCTTAGTGTAAGTGATGTCCTCCATGGTTGCTTCTCCGCGCATCACCCTGGCAGCAGCCATCACTGCATCTACGATCTGCTTGTAGCCTGTGCATCTGCAGATATTTCTGTGTTTCTCGAACCACTCACGTACTTCCTCACGGGTCGGATCTGTATTGTGCTGCAGCAGTGCGTATGCAGAAACTATGAATCCCGGTGAGCAGAATCCGCACTGTACTGCGCCATACGTAATGAATGCCAGCTGTACAGGATGGAGATTATTAGGTGTTCCGATTCCTTCGATTGTAATTACTGTTGAATATTCCGGAACCTTATCCAGTTTCTTTACACAGGATCTTACAACTTCGCCGTTGAGAATGACAGTGCAGGCTCCGCACAGGCCCTTCTTGCAGCCCAGTTTGGTTCCGGTAAGTCCGATCTTTCTCAGAGCCTCTGCCAGAGTCTCTGTTGCGGGATCATATACAAACGCTCTTTCTACGCCGTTTACGACCAGCATTTTACGTTCAATTGCCTTATAGTCAGACATTTTGTACACCTCCGTTTATAGATTCATGCACCTCTTTTATGTTTCCTTTCACATTTATTGTGAATTCTTGCTTTACCTGGAATGATCAATCAGCACTTTTACATTCTTGTGATGATCAGTTGCCGCTTTGAATGCCTCTGATATATCTGAAAGGCCATATACTGCAGTTATGATCGGAGCAAAGACTTCTTCGTTCGCAGTCATCATATCGATGGCCATCCTGTTGACCTCAGGTGTATATGCGAATGATCCGTGAATGCTGATATCCTTGAAGCAGAGATCATTTTCTACGATCGTTTCAGCTGCTGTTCCAAGTGAGATAACTGCTATCTGGGATCCGCACTTCGCATACTGGAACAGCTCTGAGAAAGCTCCTTTGTAGCCTGCACAGTCGATTGCTATATCTGCATTCCATGTATCCTCGCCATTGTTTCCTGTCAGCTGGCCCCACCTATCCATTATGAACTCCGGTGCAGGAGCTTCCTTCGTATTGCACAGTATTCCTTTCATTTCCAGGATCTTTGCAGAGCGGAAAGGATTGCGGGCAGTTACTACGACATCGTTGATACCCATGCATTTGAGACATGCGAGAGCACATAATCCTATGATCCCGCCACCGTAGATGACGACTTTGTCACTTTTCTTAGGATTACACTTAAGGATCCCGTTCAGAGCTACGCTGACCGGTTCAACCAGTGCTGCAACATCCCATGAAAGAGAGTCCTTAAGCTTGAAAACATTGAAGTCTTCTACAGGGGCATCCACAGCCACATACTCAGAGAAAGCTCCTGCCATATCGCAGCTCATGAGGACGCTCATTTCCTCAGTTGCCTCTCTGAAAGTAACCGGGTTAACGAATACATGATCGCCTTTTTTAAATGCCGTTACACCTTCACCAACTTCATCTATAATACCTGCCATCTCATGTCCGAACTGATTGCCCGGAACTATTCCTACTTCCGGTCCGTCTATCTGATACGCATGCAGGTCGGTGCCACAGATTCCGGATCTGATATTCTTTACTACTACGCCGCCCGGTTTTACTTCAGGCTTTTCAAACACTTCCAGCGTTACGTCTCCAAGGCCATTGTACTTGCCTCCACGCATCTCCATGCTTTCCTCCTATTTATGATCCTTTCAGACAGATCTGCTTCACCTCTTTATCAAGAGTCATCCGCTGATATCTGCCTTAAGCTGTAACGTATAACAAAACAGTTTTTATCTGAGTACAATATAGCAAACTGATTCTGCTTTGATAATTCCGATAAATTGCTGGAAAAAAGCTCAAAAAAGGATGAAAAAGATTAAAAAAGTAGAAGATTATATAAAAACTTGCTGAAAAATAGAAAACCGCTTATTTCGTATAAATTAGTGGAAAAAGCGGGCTTGTCTGCTTACCTGTACTGATTCCTGAATTCAGCTGGTGTGCAGCCTACGTATTTGCGGAAGGCACTGTAAAAATATTGAAGATTCTTATAGCCTGTGGTCCGTGAGACTTCTTCGATGCTCTTGTCTTCGAAGAGCAGCATCCTTTCAGCCTCGCCGATGCGGCGGTTGATTATATACTGCCTGAAGGAAAAACCTGTAATGTCTTTGAAGCGGTGAGCAAGATAATAATGATCTATGTAGAACAGGTTGGCTACACCTTTGAGGGACAACTCTTCATTATAATGGTCGTCAACATATGCCCGCACATTTCTGATCAGGCTGTAATCAGCAGCAGGAAATAATGCTTCCTGTTCATCAATAATACTAGAGCAGACTGTTTCAACAAATGCTCTGCTTATCTGCGGAAGCAATTCATGACGCTCTTCTTCCAGACATAGATGTCTGATATGAAATGCCATCGATCTTATTACATGGATAGACGGGATCTTAAGTATAGGACTCATATCGTCCGTTATTATGTTATTGACAGGCTTGTTTTTATACTGAATCCCATCAAAAAGCATTGTGATCTGCTCAATGGGATCTGAATGGTCGCTGAACTCAGCATGGATCGACTGCTCGTCCGTTATGATGATGTCATCTGTCTTCAGTTCCAGCATTTCTCCGTTAAAGTATAACAAGCCATGCCCTTTGAGAATGACCGTGATCTCAACACCCTTGTCGTGTGAATGCATGGGGAACTCCCAGGCGGGATTATCCAGAGCCTGAATATATGAGATATTCAGTATTCTGAAATCCGGTTTACATACACCTGATGAGTTACCAAAATAGTATAGATTCTTAGAGAAAGTTTTCATAGAAAACACCTTCTTTCAGAAAACAAGGGGCAATACATACCGCCCCCTGTTTATACCTCTTTTTCCTGACTAACTGAACCTGGCTGGCTCCTTTATCGGATCTGACAGCGTCATGGATCTGATCAGAAGAAACGGGCCTTCCCCTCCGTATTCTTTTCGATCACGTATATCTACTGCCGCCCTGACTGTTACCCAGGAATCATCTGGAAAATCTTCTGCCGCTCCTTCAGTTGAAGCTAAATATCCCAGAAAAGTTATATCGTTCTCACAGCAGATCATCGTAAGCCGTCCCAAAACGAAAACATCTCCTATGAACTTATCTGATCTGCGAATCTGTGCCGCGAACTCTATTATCTTGTTGTCATACCTATCCGGATAATCCCTGACATCAAAGAACCATATGCCGTAATCCTCTGACTTGACAATCACTTCGTTACGGCTTACATCATATGGCAGATCCTCATCAAGAATAGGCAAATGTATCTCTCCGTATCTGTCCTGCATTACGATCGAAGAACCATTCAGCAGCATAGGCCTGAGGATCTTCCTGTATTCCTGAAGCTCTTTTCTTGCGATACTGTCACATCTGTTGACGATGCACAGCTCTGAGCCGCGGAGCATCGGACCTAAAAGAGGCCTCATGTTAGCCAGATACATACCTAGCGTAGTCCCGTCAATAATGGTTACCTGCTGGAATATCTCCCACCCTTCAGGCATCTCAATCCCCGATGGATCCGGCCACATGCCATTATACTCTATCAGAACGCGCATAGCATCAGCCATGTCCCGCAGCTGTGTCAGGTATTCTGCAGTCAGCGTATCATGCTTTTTCACTCTTACGAGCGTTGTGTTCTCCTTCTCCAGCAGCTTTTCATCATAACCCTTTTCTCCATTCTCGCAAAGTATAAGAAGAGTATTGCCATCGATATGAAAGTAGTCCGCTCCAATAGTGTAGGAAAGGAATGAAGTCTTGCCGGAATCAAGAAAACCATTTATCAGGAATACAGGGATCTCTTTTTTTTCTTCCATAGCTGATTATATCAGTCCATTGTTACGACTGCCTTGATTACCTTTCCTGTTATGGAAGCCTGTCTTGCATCTTCAAGATCTGTAAACTTGAATTTAGTAATGATCTTGTCTACCGGGAACTTTCCTTCCTTGTAGAGACGTACCAGTTTAGGTATGAAGATCTTAGG
>JAZOAJ010000026.1:0-8042 GCA_045595385.1 Lachnospiraceae bacterium
TTCCTCTGTTGCTGATCACCGATGCCCATGGGCTTCCGTACGGATATTCACCGGGCTCAGCGCCTTCTTCAGCAAGTATGACACCCGATTCAATGCCTGTGAGCCTGTCAGCGCATGCGGCAAGGTATGCCGGATGCAGGAAAACGGCTTCTTTGAATGATCTTACATCAGCCATGTCATCAATGATGACCGGATCGATCTTTATTCCGGCTTCTTCTGCTGCTGCAAGAAGTGCATTCTTCTGCTCTCCTGACCGGACAACCGCAGCCATGCTTTCACATCCTGTGACCTTGGATACAGCCAGTGCTCCTGCGGCAACACCTTCGGCATTTTTCTCAAATAACACGCCCAGCATCCCGTCCCGGTCTTCGTTCTTCAAAGCAATCACCAGGCAGGACGGTTTTTCGCCGGTCTCAAGCGGAGATGCGATCCCGTCATAGTCTCTTACGGAAACTATCTGCGCTCTCAGTTCCTCAGCTGTCAGTTCTTTTGCGGTCCTGATCGCATTTTCATTTCTCTTAAGCATTGACGGCGCCCTCCTTTTCCTGGAAATCGCTCCAGACCCTGGCCGGAGTCACCGTAAACCTAAGCTGGCACTGAAGGCATCTGGTTCCTTCGCCGCATATATCAGCGTCACAGATACCTCCGCTGATCTGACGGAAGTCATGATCGCGCTCGTTCACCGGAAGAAACTGTTCCTCTTTACGTTCGAGTGCCGGGAATCCTTCGATCCTTCCTATATGAGGATCAGCCTCATCAGGTACTGTCAGGACTTCAGAGATATCACCATCTCCTCCAAGGAACTTATCTATGCGTGATGCTGCATCTCTTCCGGCAGCTACTGCCATGATGACTGATTTTGTTCCATATGTTGCGTCGCCGCATGCGAATATGCCCGGCACGCTGGTCTCAAGGCCGTCGTTTACTGCTATGGAATTTGCCCTTCCTCTTTCAAGGCCTGAATCCTCAGGCAGATCTGTCCTCTGTCCGACAGCAAAGATGACTGTATCGGCACCGATATGGTGTTCGGATCCTTCTTCTTTTTCAGTGATCGCCCTGCGGTTCTCATCAAAATAGAATCTCGTTACGTTCATGAAATCCACGCCGGTGACGTGGCCGTCTTCCGTTCCGGTAATACGCTCAAAGGACTGGGCAGGGTGCACGAAGATACCTTCCTCCTGCGCCTGCTCGATCTCTTCGTCATCAGCAGTCATGACATTTCTGGCTTCAAGACATGCAAGATGTATCTCTTTTGCGCCGAGACGTTTTGCTGTCCTTGCGCAGTCAAACGCAACGTTTCCGCCGCCGAGGACAACTACTCTCTCACCCATTCCGGTAGGGTTGCCCATGGCCGCATTGCGGAGAAATTCCGCATTGACCAATACTCCTTCATAGTCTTTTCCCGGTATCGGAAGCTTGACGCCGCCATGAGTGCCTACGGCTACCAGAACAGCATCATATTCACCGAGAAGTTCCGGAGGCCGGTTCACCCTGGTATCTGTTTCGATCTTTACTCCGAATTCATCCAGATAACCTATCTCCTTATCCAGGCACACGGCCGGGAGACGGTATTCCGGAATGCCGTAGCGCAGCTGGCCGCCGGCTTTCGGGAGAGCTTCCTTTATGGTCACTTCATGACCCTGCTTTGCAAGATAGAAAGCAGCTGTCATTCCTGCAGGTCCCGCACCTACCACACAGACTTTTTTGCCTGTAGGCGCAAGCCGCTTGCTGTTTTTCTTCCAAAGATATTCATTGTCATGCTCAGCTGCATACCGCTTGATATTGCGGATCGAGAGAGCTTCATTTACTTCGCCTCTGCGGCATTTTGTTTCACATACATGAGTGCAGACCCTGCCCAGGCTCTCCGGGAAAGGTATCTTCTCATGAATGACTGCGGCAGCTTCTGCATATCTGCCTTCTTTTGTAAGACGTATATATCTGGGGATGTCCGGATGGACCGGGCATTCTGCCTGGCACGGGATAAGCGTATCACGCTTCTCTATCGGAGAATAGTTTGCCGCGTCGCGGATCGAGCCTGTGGGACAGACTTCCGCGCATGCTCCGCAGAACCGGCAGTCCTCTTCAGTCAGTAATTTTTTATGGATCGTTCCGACATATGTCTCAAGTCCTTCTTTCTGATATGTCAGGACTTCAACTCCCCTCAGATCCCTGCATGCCCGCACGCAGCGGCCGCAGAGAACGCATCTGAGCATGTCATGAACGATAAGCGGATTTTCTTTTACCGGTATTGTCTTTGTGCGCATCCGCATCCTTGTCGGAGTCACTCCCATGTACTGGATAAGTGTCTGGAACTCGCAGCGGCCGTACTTAGGGCACGTTGTGCAGTCCTCCGGATGAGCTGCAAGTATAAGTTCCATTGCAAGATTGCGGTGTTTTTTGATCTCTTCGTTTTGAGTTACTATCCTCAGACCTTCTCTGGCCTTTAAGGTACAAGAGGGGATGATGTCACTCTTCCCCTCTTCCTGCACCAGGCACAGACGACAGCTCCCCAGTTCCGGAAGATCCGGATGGTGGCAAAGGTGAGGAATGTAGATGCCGTTGGCAAGAGCTGCTTCCAGCATGCCGCAGCCTTCCTCCACCTTTAATTCCCTTCCGTCTATCCAGACGGAAACCAGTTTACTCATACTATGCCTTCCTCTCTGTTTTTGAGGTTATTTCTTTTTGCCGACATTTATATAAGGTTTCTTCAGCTCGGCAAGGTTTTCCACTTTTTTCTGAGTCATCGCGCCGTCGCGGATCTCATTCGAATGCTCCCATTTGCCTTCCATGTTGAGACGTGAGCGTCTGATCTGTGCTTCCGGGAATGTCACTTTGATCTCTCCGTCAACTATTTCAAGAGTTCCCTCTATGCCGCAGACAGGACACTCAACCTTATTTCCGTCATGCATGACCTGAAGCAGATCTTCATGGCAGACAGGACATGTGCCTTCTTCTGTGCCGCGGTATTTTCTTCTCTCTTCTTCTGTTTCTGCATTCAGGGCAGCAACGATGTTTTCACCAAGTTTTTTAGCTTTCTCCATTACTTCAGGAACACCGAGTACATGTTCAACATTCATTGCTCCGTGATACAGAAGTTTGTCCACGATATCTATGGCCATGGGGAAAGCCAGTTCATACATATTCGGCAATGTGAGCGAAGTCCAGTTCTTTGTTCTGGCACCACCAACAGCTACTAAAGCACCTACGCGGGGCTTCAGAGATCTCTCGTCAGGGTAAGTGGACGGATCTCTTCCCGCTTTTTTCCCTGCTTCGATCGCGGGTCCTACAAATGTGATGTCATGTGACGGGCCAAAGCGGTCGGCTACTGTCTTATAAAGTCCTGTCGGTGCAAACTCAAACACCGGAGAACCAAAGATAATGGCATCCGATGACAGGAATGACTCCTGAAGGATCGGGAAATCATCTTTCTGGAAGCAGGCTCCGCTTCCGGTCTCGCTCGCCAGCTGTCCGACACAGCGGCAGCAACCGATGCACGGCTTGATGTTCATTGTGCTGACATTTATGAATTCAATGTCAAAACCAGCGGCCTCACATACCAATAGGGCTTCCTTGATGATAACATCAGTATTGCTCATGTTTCTGCCGAATGACCATCCGACAACTTTCTTTTTTGCCATATCTGTCTCCTTGACTTATGATGTGCGTTTATGCAGTCTTCTTTGCCTTCGCCTGTCTTGAACGCTGGAATGTATCGTAGCCGATAGCCAGGAGCAGGATGGCGCCTTTGATGACATACTGAGTATTTACACCCATTCCTACCATCTGCATTCCATTACTGAGAACGCCAAGTACCAGACATCCTGCAACCGCGTCAGCAACCTTGCCGGCACCGCCGATGAATGATACGCCGCCAAGTACGCAGGCTGTAATGCCGTCAAATGCGATGCTGGGGGCTAAGTTAGCACTGGCAGAACCGCCACGGCTTGTAAGTACGATCGATGCAATACCGAAAAGGATTCCGCCAAGTCCGAACGCCATCAGCTTGATCTTTGACACATTGATACCTGCAAGACGTGCTGTCTCAGGGTTTCCGCCGACAGCATAGATGAATCTTCCGAAGCAGGTCTTGGAAAGGATGAAATGGATCACCAGGATGACTATTATCGTAATGATGACCGGAATGGAGATCGGTCCGACATATCCCTGTCCAATGGTAAGATATCCCGCCGGGAAGTTATAGTATGACTTGGACTGCGAAATAATAAATGCAATTCCCTGGAACATGGTCATTGTCGCCAATGTAACGATCATGGAATGTATCTTCAGCGTATTGGCCATCAGACCGTTGAATGCTCCGAGTATTGTCGCAACGACCAGACCTGCTACAATACCAAGAATGATTGCAACAACTGTCGGTATGCCTGACTGCAGGATAAGTGCAGTGCATATACCTGCCGTAGCCAGAATGTGGCCAACGGAAAGGTCGGTACCGCCACTGATCATGATCACTGCTATACCGATCGTTGTTATGATAAAGTACGCATTCTGGGTCAATATGTTCATGATGTTCTTGAACGACCTGAAGTTCGGCGAAAGGATCGCGAATATGATCATGATGCCTATCAGGATCAGCCACATCATGTTATTTTTAATAAATGATTTAAAAGGTGATTGTTCCATGCTCTGTCTCCTTAATCTATTGAAGCTTTCTTCATGATCTCTTCCTGATCAAACTCCGACCTGTCAAACTCTGCTGTGATGCGGCCTTCTGCTATAACAAGTATCCGGTCGCTCATGCCAAGAAGCTCTTCCATGTCTGATGAAACCATGAGTATTGACTTGCCCTGTTCTACCAGCCTGTTCATAAGTTCATATATTTCAGCTCTGGCTCCCACATCTATACCGCGGGTAGGCTCATCAAATATTATTATCTCATTATTCTGTGCCAGAACTTTGGCAAGGACTACTTTCTGCTGATTACCTCCGCTTAAGTTTCTGACCAGCTGTTTTATGGACGGCGTATTGATCTTCAGCTTATCCTTATACTCCTCTGCCTGTACCCTGATCTTCTTTTCATCGATCAGTCCGTTCGTTGTAACGCCGTGAATGTTACCAATACTGGTATTCCATGCTATATTCTGATTAAGGAAGACGCCCTGCATCTTTCTGTCTTCGGGGATAAGGCCGATACCTGCATCGATCGCATCCTGCGGTGAATGGATATTTACTTCTTTACCAAATACCTTGATGGTGCCGCTAAGACGTTTGTCGGCACCAAATATAAGTCTCATCAGCTCCGTACGCCCCGAACCGACGAGCCCTGCAAATCCAAGTATTTCTCCCTTATGAAGTTTAAAGGAACTTGGTTCATTTCTGTATCCGCTGATATTATCAACTTCGAGCACTACTTCGTCCGTTGCCAGGCTAGTGCGCTCTCCGACATTTTTCAATTCTCTTCCTACCATCAGCCTGATGAGCTCATCACGGTTTGTTTCACTTGTTTTAACAGTGTCAATATACTGTCCATCACGCATGACGGTAATACAGTCAGTCACTGCGAACAGTTCTTCCAGACGATGGGAAATGAAGATTATACCTGTTCCACCATCCTTAAGATTTTTGATGATCTCATACAGATTATCAACCTCTGCTACTGTCAGCTGGGCGGTAGGCTCATCCATTACGATTATCCTGGGATTCTTGTAGATTGCCTTTGCTATCTCAACCAGCTGCTGTTTTGCCGGCGGCAATGATGCAACAGTTGCTTTGGGATTAACATTGATATGATATTTATCAAATAATGCCTGCGTATTTTTAACCTGTTCCTTCAGATTGACAATACCGTGCATCTGATCTCCCAGGCAGATATTCTCGGCCGCAGAAAGCCAGGGAACAAGGTTATATTCCTGATATATAACTTCCACGCCTTCGGCTCTGGAAATGGCAGGTGTCATATGATCATATTCCTTGCCGTCAATAACTATTGTGCCTTCGTCATTTTTGACAGCCCCTGAAAGGACTTTTATAAGCGTGGATTTTCCGGCTCCGTTTTCTCCGAGCAAAGCATGAACTTCTCCAGTGCGGACCCACAGATTTACTTTGTCGAGCGCGACAACACCGGGATAAAATTTCGAGATGTCTCTCATCTCCAAGACTATTTTAGGTTCCATGTTTTTTACGCTCCTGATCTATTCTGCAATTCAGGTCCCCCAAATAAGATTCGGGGGACCTGATAATGAATATGTGTGATTATTACTTGAATGATTCCGGAGTGATCGGGAATGCTGAACCATGGATTGTTTCAATATTTCCGCCATCGATAAACGGCTGCATAGCGAGCATGAAGTCGTGAACTGTATCGCCGATCGTTCCCATTGATACAGTGCCGCGAAGAGCAGCTGTGTTATCCTCAGAAGCCTTGATCAGGTCATCGATTTCTTCAGTATCATCAACGCTGAAGATACCGATCTGGGAAAGATCAGTGATCGGTGAGTTTGCGCTTGTTACATAAGAGTTAGCTGCAACACCGCTTGTTCCGTTAACTGCGCAGATGCACCTGATGTCGTTGTTGACAAGAAGGGCATTCTCAACAGTGTTACGTGCACCGATGGGATCGTTCCAGTCGATCTGCTCGATGATAGCTGTTACCTTGGGGTTCTTTTCAATAAGTGTCTGGATGCCTTCGCTACGCTGAACAGCTTCAGGTGTTGAAGAAGATGCAATAAAGAGAACCTTTACTTCGCCGTCCTTAGCATCCGGGAATGTCTTCTCGATCCACTCGTTAGCCATGTCAGCTTCTGCCTCGCCCATGCCGTAGTCATCAGCACTGACCATTGAAGCGGTTGCTCCATCAATGGCATTTGTGAATCCAAGGCACTGAACGCCGTCAGCTTCAATTCTCTGGACAACAGATGCAAGTCCTTCAGCATTAACCGGCCAGATTACGATCGCGTCAAAGCCCATCTGTGCATAGTTTTCGATCTGGTCTGTCTGCTTTGTTACATCGCCGTCACATGAGTCGATCTGGAATGTGCATCCCTGAGCCTCAATAGCTTCCTTCATAGCGTTTGATACAGCTACCATGAAGTCGTTTCCAAGAGACGGTACGTTAAATGCGATCTTCTTGCCGCCTGCCGGAGCCTCTGTCTCAGCGGGAGCTGCTGTCTCTCCGCCTGCGGGAGCTGCGGTTGTTTCAGCAGGTGCTGCGGTTGTGGGTGCAGGGGTAGAACCGCATCCTACAGCAACTGCAAGGAGTGCCGCTACCATGGCAAGTGCGACGAAGATCTTTGCTACTTTGTTTTTCATCATTGTTTCCTCCTAAAAATAATAAACAATTTAATCCCTATCCCATTCACGGGTATGGGTTGTTATCATAAAATTTGCAATTCCTGTGCCAATTTGAAAAAACTTGCAGAATCAATGGTTTTCATTAATACTTAATATCAGGATTGCATTTTCACAATACAATTTTTCTTTTTTGCATACACTTATTCATCTAATTCAAAGAACAGTGTTGTGTACCTTCCCATGTCAAAGAATACCGGGCGTACACGTACGGGAAGCTTTTCCTTGATCTCGCGTGCTTTTTTCCTGTTGATACCGAGTATCACTGCGTTGATCGCAGGGCCTCCGTCCAGCTTAACTTCTCCGCATACGTACTTCTGTCCCATGTCCTCAAGTTCCAGCCTGGCATTCAGGATGCCTGTAAACACAAACGTCACAAGCTCGCCGTAGCCGGTCAGAGTTGTCCACTCTGTCTCATGATAGCCGCAGGTGTTGCATGCAAGATGGGGCGGGAATTCTATTGCTCCGCACTCTTTGCATTTTCTTGCATATACCACGCCCTCCTTGAGGCCGTTCCAGAACTTCTCTACTATATGCTCGGGATTAAAGATATCTACTGCTTTTATGTTTTTTTCGTTACTCACTTTCGATCTCCTCCCTTAAAATCCTGCCTTCAGGATGATGCAGCGTACATTCTGTGATCCGCCGAATCCTCTGAGGAATACATGTTTCGGAAGTTTCTTGACCTGGCGGTCTCCGGCTTCACCGCGCATCTGGGTAACTGCTTCAAATATATC
>JAZOAJ010000027.1:0-4602 GCA_045595385.1 Lachnospiraceae bacterium
GAACTTGATTCCACAAACATCATTAAAAGCCCGCTCCTTACGGTGATCACAGCCATAAGCCTTGACCATACCGAATATCTCGGTGACACGATCGAGAAGATCGCAAAGACCAAATCAGGGATAATCAAACCGGGGACTAAATGTGTAGTTTATAAGCAGGCACCATCGGTCATCGATGTGATCAGGGAAAGATGCGACCAGGTCGGAGCCGAACTGTTCGTCTCTGAACCTGAAACAGTTGAATTCCAGTCTGCAAATGTAGACCGTCAGCTGATCTATCATCCTGATTTCGGAAACCTCGCGATCATGCTCCTCGGCAGATACCAGACTGAAAACATAGCTGTTGTCATTAAAGCAGTCCAGGTGCTCAGGACGATAGGATTCAGCATAACGAACGGCGATGTGGCCAAAGGACTGGAGGCTACAAGGTGGCCGGGAAGATTTGAAGTCATCATGCACGATCCGATATTCATAGTTGACGGTGCCCACAATCCTCAGGGGGCAAGGGCAACCGCGCAGAGTATACGTTCTGTATTTCAGGATGAGAAGCTGATTATGATATTCGGTGTGCTTGCTGACAAGGATTATATCGACATGATCCAGAGCATCCTGCCAATGTCAAAAGAGATCCTGACAGTTACTCCGGACAGCCCCAGGGCGCTTCCAGCTGAAAAAACTGCAAATGTGATCAAAAGCATTTCAGCCGGCCAGATGAAAGTAACAGCATATGAAAGCATCGGTGACGCCATTGAAGCAGCATTTGCCAAGGCCGGCACAACAATTCCAATCTGTGCGGTAGGATCTCTTTACATGGTCGGGAACATTAAAAAATATGTTTCGGAAAGAAGCAGAAAAGATTATTGAGATGCATTTAAAAAGAGCAACACTTTAATGTGTCTTTAATATATAATCATACAAGTATTCTAAAAAGTATTTGGAGGGACAAGATGGGTTTTAAATCAGACATAGAGATCGCCCAGGAGGCGACTCCGCTTCACATCAGGGATATCGCTGCCAAGGTAGGACTTGGAGAAGACGACATTGAATACTATGGCAAATACAAAGCCAAAGTAGATACAAATCTTCTTAATACTCCAAGGGCGGACGGTAAGAAAGCCAAGCTCATACTGTGCACAGCCATCAATCCGACTCCCGCAGGAGAAGGAAAGACTACTACCACAGTAGGTGTGGGAGATGCTTTGAGCCGCCTTGGCAAAAAGACGATCATCGCGCTCAGGGAGCCGTCACTCGGACCTGTTTTCGGTGTTAAAGGCGGAGCAGCTGGCGGCGGTTATGCACAGGTCATCCCGATGGAGGACATAAATCTTCACTTTACAGGTGACTTCCATGCGATCGGAGCAGCAAACAATCTCCTTGCAGCAATGGTTGACAATCATATCTATCAGGGCAATGCCCTTGACATCGATCCCAGACGCGTTGTCTGGAGAAGATGCGTGGACATGAACGACAGACAGCTCAGGAACATCGTTGACGGAATGGGCGGCAAGGCTAACGGCTATACCCGTGAAGACGGTTTCGACATTACAGTCGCTTCTGAAGTAATGGCTGCATTCTGCCTTGCTTCAGACATTGAAGACTTAAAGGCAAGATTTGCAAGGACAGTCGTTGCATACACACGTTCAGGCGAGCCTGTAACTGCAGGCCAGATCAATGCGCAGGGTGCCATGGCAGCACTGCTTAAAGACGCTATTAAACCCAACCTTGTCCAGACTCTTGAAGGTACTCCGGCATTCATTCACGGCGGACCGTTCGCTAACATCGCACACGGCTGCAACTCTGTATCAGCTACAAAAATGGCAATGCATTTTGCTGACTATGTAGTTACAGAGGCTGGTTTCGGTGCTGACCTCGGAGCAGAAAAGTTCCTCGACATCAAGTGCCGTTACGCAGGACTTAAGCCTGACGCTGTCATCATAGTAGCTACCATCAAGGCTCTTAAATATAACGGCGGAGTTCCCAAGGCTGAACTCGGGACCGAAAACCTTGAAGCTCTTGAGAAAGGTCTTCCTAACCTTCTTAAGCATGTTGAGAACATCACTCAGGTATACGGACTCCCCGCTGTTGTCGCACTCAACAGGTTCGTTGCTGATACCGATGCTGAGATCGAACTCGTAACACGCAAGTGTGCTGAGCTCGGTGTAAATGTCAAACTCAGCGAAGTATGGGCAAAAGGCGGAGAAGGCGGCATAGAACTTGCTGAGGAAGTCATCAGGCTCTGCGACCAGGAAAATGATTTCAGGTTTGCTTACGAGACCGATCTTCCGATCAGGGACAAGATCAACGCTATCGCCACAAAGATCTACGGAGCTGACGGAGTTGACTATCTGCCCAAGGCTGAAAAAGAGATAGATGAACTTGAAAAACTCGGATTCGGCAATCTGCCTGTCTGCATGGCAAAGACTCAGTATTCACTCAGTGACGATCCAACCAAACTTGGCCGTCCCCAGGGCTTCAGGATACTCATCCGCCAGGCACAGGTCAGCGCGAGCGCAGGCTTCATCGTATGCCTTACAGGCGACATCCTCAAGATGCCGGGACTTCCGAAAGTACCTGCTGCAGAGAAGATCGATGTTGATGCCAGCGGCAGGATCACAGGCCTGTTCTGACAAAAAGATACAGCCATGAAAGTGGCTTGATAAATGGGGCAGAGGCGTTGAGCCGTCTGCCTCATATCATTATCATGATGAAAGGAAGATGATCATGGGCGACATGAATTATTCAGAGTTCATTGACATACTTGCATCCAACTCACCCACACCGGGCGGAGGCGGTGCAGCGGCACTCTGCGGAGCCATAGGTACAGCACTCGGCAACATGGTCGGGTCGCTTACTGTGGGAAAAAAGAAATATGCGGACGTTGAAGACCTCATGCAGGAGCTTAAAACCAGGTGTGACAAGCTCCAGGAAGAATTCCTAGGGCTCATAGATGAGGATGCGGAGTGTTTCCGCCCGTTGGCTGCTGCTTACAGGCTCCCTAAGAACACACCGGAAGAGATTGAAGCCAGAGAGGCTGAACTTGAGAGGTGCTCGTGCTTAGCATGTTCGGTACCGATCAAGGTCATGTAAACATGTGCCAAGGCAATGGACATCATCGAAGTATTTGCGTTTAAGGGAAGTCAGCTGGCTGTGTCTGATGCCGGATGCGGCATGATCATCTGCAAGGCAGCCATGCAGGCTGCAAGCCTTAATGTCTTTATCAATACAAAAGACATGAAGGACAGGGCACAGGCCGAGTCCTTCAATGCGAAAGTCCGTGAACTTCTGTATATCTACGAAAGCAAAGCGGATAACATATTTGAAATGATATCAAATAAACTTACCGGCAGGAAAAAGAAGGAATATCCTTTCGAAGCAGGTCTGTTAATGCAATGACCTGTATGCAGTGGGCCTGATGCCCACATTCTTGATGAACAGCCGGCTGAAATGCTTCTTGTCAGTATAGCCGACTGCATAGCATATCTCGGCAACACTCATGCTGCTGTCCTTGAGGAGCTTCTTTGCTTCCTCTATCCTTGCGTCTGTAAGAAATGACATGTAGTTCTGACCGGTCTCCTTCTTGAACAGCATGCTCAGGTACGAGGCGTTCAGATGAACGTGATCGGCTACATTCGCCAGGGTCAGGTTCTCCATGAAATTATTCTTGATGAATTTGGTCGCCTCTCTTACAGGACGTGAGAATTCCCTTTCTTTTCTAACAGCCTCAAGTTTGGTCGATGCGTTCAGGATAAGTTTCGAGATGATGACCGAAATGGAAGGGGAGTTGATCACGTCATAAAGGATCCTGCGTATCTCCTCCTGGGAAACGGCATCAGCATCATTGCAGGCTTTAGCAACTTCGATTATTGCTGCCTTGCTGACTTCTACGATTATCTCAGGATCAGTATGTATGCTCAGCTTGTCAAAGGCCTTGCGCAGAGCAGATTCATATTTTGAGATGTCCATGGTC
Organism: Lachnospiraceae bacterium; assembly: GCA_045595385.1. GTDB lineage: Bacteria > Bacillota > Clostridia > Lachnospirales > Lachnospiraceae > RGIG5612. The sequence goes on from JAZOAJ010000027.1 coordinate 3,968, forward strand.
TCTACACCTATCCTGAGCTCGTTGATGAATTCAGGAGTTATGATATCGCTCTTCTGCGTTGAATCAAACTTCTGGTTGTCTATGTAGAACATCTGATCGCTGCCCTGAAGTATCTCACAATATGCGGCACGTTCTGCTGAATGAAATACATTGAGCAGAGAATTGGGATCAGTGCTCCTGTATCCTATGCCGATCGAATATGAGGTGCCGGCGCATCCGCGTTCGGAAAGAAATTCCTTGAGAGTGTCATGGATCACATGCATATGATCATAAACATCGCTGTCAACGCTGTAATTGAACAGAAGGGTAAGTCTTGAAGCACCCTGTATGAAAGGGATCATCTCGTAACAGATAGGGTCAAAATGGAACCTTAATTCTTCGGTGATGGATGGGAGGAAAGTACTTTCTTCCTCCTTGGGAAGGTTTCTCAGCTGTATGAGAGCACCCTGGAACAACCCTTCATGGAATGTGAAGTGATAATGGTTGTTCAGGTCCTCAAGAGAGAACGGCTGATGCTCTTCAGATGAAACAAAATTCCGCATGAAGGAATTCCTGAGCAGCCTTCTCGTAGAAACAAGATAGCTCTCAATATCCTTACTGTGATGCGCCTGGTATCTGTCAAGGAAATCACTGAG
>JAZOAJ010000028.1:0-5233 GCA_045595385.1 Lachnospiraceae bacterium
TCCACTCCCAGTTTCTCTAGCTGGCTTTCAAAGATCTCCTTGACTTTTCTCCAGTTGTGAGGATCATACCCCGGGAATTTTGTTGCTAAATAAAAGCTCTCCCTCGGATAGCGAGCTAATGCCTTCCCCATCAGCGGCTCAGAATTTTCTCCATGATATCCCCATGCCGTGTCGTAATAATTGATACCGTTTTTCATTGCGGTATCAACCATGCGAAGTGCTGTTTCCTCATCGATCCTGCTGTCATCCCCGTCAATGACCGGAAGGCGCATCGCGCCAAAACCCAGTGCTGAAAGCTTTATATCCTGAAAATCTCTATAGATCATCTTTTATCCTCCTTGATCTTTTATTTTCCTCTTTAGGTCAGGGTCTGCCTGACATTAGTCCCTATTATACACTAAGAGCTCATGAATTTCTCCACGAGCTCTTAATTTAATTATCATAAATTATGTTTCGTGTTACAGATCGCGGATTTTCTTTGCCGGGACTCCGCCTACGACACAGTTATCCGGAACATCCTTTGCCACTACTGTTCCGGCAACAATGACAACATTATTTCCGATAGTGACGCCCGGCATGATCGTGCAGTTTCCGCCGATCCAGACATCATTGCCGATAGTGACCGGTTTGGTCAATCCTATGTGATCCCGCCTGCCTTTGAGCGGAAGCGGGCAGCTTACAGTCGTGATCAGCGTGCCCGGTTCGATCCAGACGTTGTCGCCGATATTGACCGGACTGATGTCACGGATCGTCACATTGTAATTGGCATAAAATCCGTCTCCGACATGGATGTTCTTACCGTTATCGCAGCGGAATCCGGAAAGTACATTGGGATCGTTCCCGCAGCTTCCGAACAGCTGCCGCATCACCGCCTCTTTAGCTGAGCGGTCAGCGGCATCTGTCGCGTCGAGCATCCGGCATTCGATCAGTGCATGCGATTTTCTTGCATTGATCTCCGGGTCGTCCACATTAAACTTCATCTGTTCAGGGTGCTCTTCTGCCGGCACCGGTTTTTCCTGCCTGCCGAGATCGAACAGAGCCGATTCGCATTCATTGAATATCCTAAGTTTGCTCCAGTTGGATAATTCAGCATTTGCCCTTGCCTTTTTCTCTATCTCAATTATCCCCTTTGCGTCATTATTTACAAAACATTTATCAATGCCGATCAGTTCATTTCTGACCATTTCGTCCTGTTTTGCAGTTTCATTTGACTCCTCGCGGAAGATAGTTTCGGGTCTGTCACCGTAAAAACTGCGGTAGGCGTTGATCTTCTCCTCGTCAAGGAGATAGTTCCTGACTTCTCTTCCGAACATTTCCTTTCTGTCCTGCAGAGTTTCCTTATCTCTCTGCATCTCCCGCTTCGTCGCGCGGATCTTGGATTTAAGGAAAGACGTTCCCTTGATGAATACTGCATAGTCTTCGAATACAGACGGGTCCTCAAAATAAAGGTAGAGCCAAATCCCGTCTATGATATATTTCTTTTCCTTATGCTGCCCGGCATAATCCTTTGCGAACTTAACGAAGTCAATAAATACCTTGTCTTCGTATTCTTCCTTCGGGATGCTGTTTCTCTCATCAACACCGATATAATACTTTGCTCCTTCACCTTTAAAGAAGCTGTAGAACATGTCTGAATAATCTTTCAGCTCATCCATGGTAAAATGATCCTTTGTGAGAAGCAGATCATCAAGCTCTATATGATCTATGTCGTCTCCTTCAAGGGTTCTTGCCATCATGGATTTTCCGCTTCCGGAATGACCGAGGATGAAGCATATGTTCGTATCACCCGAATTGAAGCTTTCCTCTTTGTAGTAAAGGTCCGGCTCAGAAACTATGTACGTTTCGCTTGGCAGCTGCAGTCCGTCAAATATGTCTATGTCAGCCCTCAGCTTGTCTTTAACAAGGACATACATTTCAGGCACATTGTGGCCTAAGAATTCATTAGAGTAATAGTTAGAGAACCGTTTCTGTCTTCTTGGAAGGACTCTGTATCTTACGTATACTCTGTTGAGCTCTATCTGATTGGTAATATCTTCAGTGATTATGGCAAGCGATGGGTCATGCATTGCCTGCTTCAATTCAGTATATCTTTTCATGGTCTCTTCCTTTCATATGATAAAAATATATTTGCATTATACACTAAATACGGGCCATGCGGTATGCTATAATCTGTTCGGGGAACCCGGATTTCATTAGGCTGTTTTATATTAGGAGAAAACATGATCTCTATCATTGTTCCTGTTTTTCATGTGGAAAAAGAACTCAGGCGCTGTCTGGACAGTATCCTTGGCCAGACTTTTACTGATCTTGAACTGATCCTTGTAAATGACGGCGGCAATGAAGCGGAAACTTTAATATGTGAAGAATATGCGCAAAAAGACAGGCGGATAGTATACCGGCATCAGAGTAATCAAGGGATCAGCGCTGCCCGCAACACCGGCTTGGACATTGCCGGAGGCGAATGGATAATGTTTGTGGACAGTGATGATTGGGTCAGTGAGGATTTCTGCCGGAAAGCATATGAGGCAGTTGCTGACACCGGTGCCCGGATGGCCATATTTGATCTGGTCTATACCGAAGGTGATGCCAAAGAAGGGCAAATACATGCTTCCATGATAGAGGCCGGTATTTATCCTTCTGCCGATATATTAAAGATACGCCTGACCGGAGATATTGCAGGATATGCCTGGAACAAGATCTACCATAGATCTCTTTGGGATGGCATTCGTTTCCTTGTCGGCGAAATATGGGAAGATGATGCCATCATGCATGAATTGATGGATAAAGCCGATAAGATAGCAATAATCCATGATGTGCTGTATTACAAACCTTATAGGAGCGAATCCATTACATCCCGGGCAATGGCTAATAAAGAGTGGGATAAATGGGTATATATACAGCGCAAAAAACGATATGACTATATAAAAGAACATCATCCTGAAATGCTTGACACCGAAAAAAACGTACTCGCATTCAGCGCTTTGAAATATGCAGAGGTCCTTTCACAAACTCCAAACGGACGTCATAAAATGAACGAGCTCAAAAATATGCTCAAAAACGAAAACATAATGCTGAAAGGTGCCTCTCTCAAGCGGGAGATGGCTTTTAAATTGTGGTATTATTTTCCGGGAGTTTTCACAGCTGTCATCAAGGCGGTCAGACGTTAAGATCACTTCGGAAGCTCAACCTCTTCTCCTGTATATAGATACCTCAGATGAAAACCTGCTGACAGATCATTAATGTCCGAATATGCGATGCTCACTCCGTAGGCCTCCGATACGTCAAGCGCCTTATCACCTATTCCGTAGACATAGTGATAATGAGGATGGGCGTCCTCAATAAGCCTTGGCTTTCTATCCTTTACCCACGCTTCATCCTGCATGAAGAAAGCCCTCTCCTCTATGCGTTTGATGGTACTGCCTGCGGGCATGTCCGTTACGCTTTTCTTCTTTCCTTTTCCTTTGATCTTATGGTCAGTCCATACTCCGTCCTTTAGTTTTCCGATATATGTTTCCCTGACAGACTGATCCTGCATGACCGTAAACCAGTACGTATCACCCTTGCCGCCCATGATCCAGTCGACTTCATCGCGGAAAGCCTGATAGAATTCAAAGCCTTTTTCCTTTTCAACGAGTTCCAAAAAACGATATCCTTCCATTTTCCCATCTCCTTTATCAGTCAAAAGATATCATATGCATTGTCCGCCTGCCAACCCCTTATATTCCAGTGTCTGTTGACAGTGTCATTGCATACTGTTATCTTTGTAGATGGCGGCGGGACATTTGCACCACCGTATAAGGCAAAATGCTCTTTCAGAAGGAATATAAATGAAGAAAAATGGTTTGATCTCTGCACTTATTATAGCAGTTGTTCTCCTTGCGGGATGCGGCGGCGGAAATAATTCCCAGACAACGTCTGCTGCTCCGGCTGAAACTACAGCAGCTCCTTCAGCAACTGAAACTCAAGTCACTACACCTGTTCAGACAACCGCGGAAACAACCACAGTTGCAGAGACTCCTGCCCCAATGGAAACACCTGCTGCTGCAGATAACATCTCTGTTGAAGACGCAAAGCGGATCGCATTTGAAGATGCAGGCGCAAATGAGATTGATGTTGTACTGAAGAAAGCCTCTCTTGATACCGATGAAGGTGTACTTGAATACGAAGTTGATTTCTTTTTCAATGATACCGAATACAGCTATGACATAGACCCCGATACCGGAAATATCCTGGACTTTGAAGCAGAGTTCGACGACTAGCCTCTTTTCCACATATTAATCAGGAAGAGCCCATGAAGCGCTCTTTAACAATTCTCTTCCGACTCCGATGAGATTGGCTGCGCCTTCATTCAGTAGTTCTTCCGCATCACTTATTGTTTTCACACCACCGGTAAGCATCACAGGTATGTTTACTGCCTTTTTGATCGCTAAAGACATGTCTTTAAAATATCCCGGTTCTGTATGTCCGGGTCTAGTATATCTGCACATTCCGCCGGAAATATCCAGCATGTCGGCCCCGGCCTGTTCTATCATTTTTGCGGCAAAAACCGCGTCATTTATTGTGCTTCCGCCTTCAGTATAATCAGATCCGCCGAGCCTTACTGCTATTATAAGGTCATCACCGATCTCCTCTCTTACTGCTTTGATCACTTCCCGATGGATCCTGAGCCTGTTTTCAATACTTCCGCCATACTTGTCTTCACGTTTGTTGGTCAGTGGAGAATAAAACTGATTCAGGAGATAGGCATGTGCCGAATGGATCTCCACACCGTCATATCCGGCCTTTTTAGCTCTCCCGGCAGCCAATGCGAAGTCTTCTGCGACTTTTTTGATCTCATCTCCGGTCAATTGTCTTGGTATGGTTCCGCTTCCCATCATTGGAACTGTTGGAAGGATCACGGGACTGGATGATACAGGTTCCATCCCGCTCACCTCTGAGGCTGCCGCTGATCCGGCGTGATTAAGCTGTGCCAAAACCAGAGTACCATGCTCATGGATGGCCTCAACCAGATGCGTTAATCCCTCAATGTCACTATCCGATGAAATAGACATCTGTTTTGCTTTTGCTTTCCCCTGCAGGTTTATGTAGCTATGCTCGGTAATGATCATGGATACATTGGGATTCGCAGCCCTGGCTCCGTAGTATTCAAGCATGGCATCAGTTACCTTGCCGTCTTCACTGCATTGGTATGTCGCGACAGGCGGCATGACTATTCTTGTTTTTAATTGTTTAT
>JAZOAJ010000029.1:0-6190 GCA_045595385.1 Lachnospiraceae bacterium
GAAACTCTACATGGAGGGTGTTTTCGAGACAGAAGTCAAGTCCATTACCACCGAAGCTGTACAGCATCTGTACATGGACGGTAAGGATGCCAGAAAGATAAATGGCAAGAGGGTACTGCTCCTCGATGACGTTATCTCAACAGGAGGATCTATAGCTTCAGCTGAGAAACTGGTCAATGATGCAGGCGGCATCATAGTCGGAAAGATGGCCATCCTTGCCGAGGGTTCAGCTGCAGACAGAGACGACATAATCTTCCTTGAGAAGCTTCCTCTGTTTGACATAGAAGGGAATCCGCTGGACTGACATGATAATATTCTGGGACGCATTTCTGGACGCTCTCAAGGATACCGCCTGGGCTCTGCCATTTTTGTTCGCAGCCTATCTGCTGATGGAATGGCTTGAGAGACGCTCCGAGATCCTTGCAGGCAGGCTGTTCAGCAAAAAGAAATATTTTGGTCCTTTGATCGGATCCGCACTGGGGCTGGTGCCGCAGTGCGGATTTTCAGCTGCGATGAGCAACCTGTACTGCGGCGGAGTGATACAGGTCGGAACACTTGTGGCAGTATTTCTCGCGACCAGTGATGAAGCCCTCATTCTCATGATACAGGGTGCTGTGGCCGGAGAGGTCGCAGTATTGCCGATCATCAAGCTTCTTATTACTAAGTTCATTGCAGGTATCGTGTTCGGATACCTTCTGAACTTTATCTTCAGAAAAGAAGAGGGGAAGAAAGCGATATCTGACATGTGCGCAGATGAAAACTGCGGCTGCGAAGAGAGCGAAGGCATATTCAGGCCTGCCGCGATACATACAGCCAAGATGATCGGCTGGATCTTTGTCATCTGCTTTGCCCTGAACATACTTATAAGCCTGGTCGGAGAAGAGACGATCGCCAGGTGGATAGGCGGGAACTTCTTCTTCCAGCCCCTTCTAACCGCACTTGTGGGATTGATACCCAACTGTGCGATATCTGTTCTGTTCACGAGGCTTTACATTTCCGGAAGCCTGAACTTCGCGTCAACAGTCGCCGGTTTATGCACCGGCGCCGGACTTGGTCTTATTGTTCTGTTCAGGATGGATAAGAATAAAAAAGAATGTTTTAAAGTCCTTGGGCTCCTTTATGCGTGCGGAGCGATAACAGGACTCATACTCAATCTGTTCTAATATATCGGCTGACCCCGGTCGTTGAGATTCTTCCTCAGCGCGTCACCGGTGCCGGTTCCGTAATTATATCCCCATGCAGGAGCCATCTGCTCATAGATCGCATAGTTCGAGATACCGTTCCATGAAAGGAATCCGCCGGTCACGCCAGCGTCATAAAGGGCTCTGGCCTGGTCTCCGAAATAACGCTCGTCACATGTTACTGTAGGGCGCCACCAGGGAACGTTGTAGCAGGTAAGCCATGTTCTGGCAATGCCCGGAGTTTCGATCTCGGTCTGCCTTGCAGCACATCTCTGGGCCCAGTCATTTACGGTGGTATAACCGTCTGTCCATGTATCGATCGTAGTCCCGAAGTGGTCGGTATAAGGCATGGCGCTGACTGCGTCAGCAACATTTGAGATGGCGGGGAAATACTGTCCGTACGCGCTTATGTATTTGCCTGCGCATTCTGCGAACACATCGGCAGATACATATACATGATATCTGTGTATGTAGTCGCATGCATAGAAGAGGAAGTTCTGGATAGCCTCGCATTTCTCCTCATCGTATACATTCTTGAAGTCGGTCGTTCCGGATTCAGACATCCTGTAGGATTCCTCAGGGAAACGTACATAGTCAAACTGTATCTCGTTGGGAGCATATCTCTGGATGACTTCCTCGGCCAGCCTGACGTTGTAATACCAGACGTTCCTGCTGTAGCCGGAAGGCCAGGTCTGTATCGACTCTTCAGATTCTATGCAGTCTTCAGGATGATCTCCGCCGTATAAGACATCGTTGAACACGACTATACGGGCGATCAGATAGAAGCCTTCCTCTTTGATCCTTTTTACAGCAGCGTCAACCGCATCCGGCAGATGTCCGTAGACAGCGTTGGATGTGGGCGAGAGCTCGGCTGCGCAGTCGAACTGCGTGACAAGCTGACCGTCTTTTATGTCCATGCAGATGCTGTTTACACCATTCTCCTTGGCAAGAGTCAGATATCTCTCAAGCGTCTCAAGGGATTTGATGTTAAGGTACATGCATCTGGCATCTTCAAGTATGGGATTGTCCTCAAAATGCGGATGCTCATAAGGGAACCAGTCCAGATCGGCAGCAGTTCCGCCGTGCAGGTCTGATCCGCCGAATACCCTGTCCTTATGGATCGCGTATATCTCCTCGTTAATGGCTTTCGCCTGTTTCTCTGTATCGACCAGATACTTCCCGTATACCCAGCCTTTGATGCCGTTGTATTCAATCTCGTACATGTTGACGTTTCCGTCTTCGAGCAGTTCATCATAGCCGGTCAGTACAAGGTGCTCGCCTTTCTTGATGAATGAGACTATCTCGGGTCCTTCATAGTTTTCATATACAGTAACAGAAGTGCGGACCCATTTCTCCTTTTCCTGGACGATATCATTTATGTCTGTGACCAGGCATGTCTCCCTGACATAGAAGGTTTCCTCACCGCATTTGACGACGATGTATGTCCTGCCATTCTCTGTATAGGTCTCATCTGTAAGTGTGACTTCCGTGCCCCTGCTGATGTCGGTAGATGTCCTGAAAAGCCTCTTTTCATAGTCGTCGTAAACATAGACCTCTGCCGCTCCGGAAGTGGAGGCAAGGAAACGGGTGGCCGCCGACTTGGAGGTAGTCCTGGTAATGAAGTAAACGGCTGCAACTATACCGGCTGCAAGTACCAGGACACCGAGCACGACAAGAAGAGCGCGGATGATCCTGCGCCTTCTCATTCTCTTATATCTTCTTAATGTGACTTTCCTGCTCATATCTCACTTATTTTAATAAAAAACACTCTTATTAGCAAGTCTGCAATGCACAATACGCCTCATTCCGAGGCTGAAAAGGATCGTAAAATGGAACAATTAACAGTAACAATACTATTTGCCGCAGGCATTCTGATCAGGCACGGCTTTTCTGCCCAAGCAGCGCTGTTCATCCCGTTATCATTTATCGCGGTACATTGCGCTTATTCGGACCTGGAAAGAAGGGTGATCCCGAATGAGGCGCTTCAGGCAGGCCTGCTGTACAGAGTGCTGGCAGTTCAGCTATCGGGGAATATCCTTTCGGATCTGGCCGGCGCTTTTGCAGGCGCTGCAGTCATGGCGGCCATCCTTCTTGCGGTTTCGATAATGTATGAGAAGTTCAGGCGCCGCGGTGCAATAGGAGGAGGCGACATTAAACTCCTGGTCCTTGCAGGCGCATATCTAGGAGCCTGGGATGCTCTTTCGGCCATGCTTGCAGCATGCATACTCGCCCTGATGTTCTCAGCCAGGGGCAGGCAGCCATTTCCCTGGGGACCTGCGATAGCCGCGGGAGTATTCATGATGACTGTAAAGTAAAAATACTTGACACCGCCTGCCTGATATTGTATCATACCTAGGCTATGGAAGATTTTGTCAGACAATCGCTGCTATTTGATTTTTACGGAGATCTGCTTACTGAGCATCAGAAGCTGGTCTACGGGTCGTTCATACAGGAGGATCTGTCACTGAGCGAGATCGCCCAGGATTCAGGGATCAGCCGCCAGGGCGTTCATGACATGATAAAAAGGTGCAGGAACATCCTGGAAGAATATGAATCGAAGCTTCATCTGGTGGACAGGTTCCTGAAGATCAGGGAGAGAGTATCAGCGATAAGTCAGTCACAGAGCCTTGAAGAGGCGAAGAACATTTCTGAAGAGATAATGGGGCTTTTATAAATGGCATTTGAGAGCTTAACTGATAAATTACAGAGCGTATTCAAGAAACTCCGCGGCAAGGGCCTGCTTACCGAGGCGGACATCGATGCCGCCCTAAAGGAAGTCAAGATGGCACTCCTTGAAGCGGATGTCAATTTCCGTGTGGTAAAGCAGTTCAATGCTGCTGTCAAGGAACGCGCAGTCGGAGAAGAGGTCATGAAGAGCCTCACACCCGGCCAGATGGTCGTTAAGATCGTCAACGAGGAACTTACCAGAGTACTTGGCGGGGAGCCGGCGGAACTGACATTTGAACCGGGCATAGCCAAGACAGTGATCATGATGGTCGGCCTTCAGGGTTCAGGTAAGACAACCACGGCAGCAAAGCTCGCGGGCAAACTGAAAGAGCAGGGCAAGAGGCCGCTCCTGGTCGCGTGTGACGTTTACAGGCCTGCTGCAATTGAGCAGTTAAAGGTAAATGGTGAAAAGGTAGGCGTACCTGTGTATGCCAGGCCTTTAGGCACAAAGCCTGTCGATATCGTGCGCGGAGCCATGGAAGAGGCGCAGGCAAATAACAAGAACGTTGTCATCATAGATACAGCAGGCCGTCTCCAGATAGACGAGGCGATGATGACCGAGCTTGAAGACATTAAAAAAGCAGTAACTGTCAACAGGACACTCCTTGTCGTGGATGCGATGACAGGTCAGGATGCGGTAAACATCGCTGCCGGATTCAACGACAGGATAGGAGTTGACGGTATAGTCTTAACAAAACTTGACGGCGATACAAGAGGCGGTGCCGCTATCTCTGTAAGGAGCGTCACCGGAGTTCCGATACTGTTCGCCGGAATGGGAGAAAAACTGAGCGATCTTGAACAGTTCTATCCTGACAGAATGGCATCCAGGATCTTAGGAATGGGAGACATCCTTTCCCTGATCGAGAAAGCCGAGGATGCTCTTGATGAGGAGAAGGCGCTGGAACTTGAACAGCGCATGAAGAAGAATGAGTTCACCTTTGATGACTATCTTTTCTCAATGGAACAGATGAGAAAGATGGGTGGAATGAGTTCAGTCCTCAAGATGATGCCGGGCATGGGCATGCAGATAAATGACGACATGCTGCCGGATGAAAAGAAGCTTTCACACATAGAGGCCATTATCAGGTCGATGACCAAAAAGGAAAGGTCCAATCCGAAACTCCTCAATCCTTCAAGAAAGCTGAGGATAGCAAAGGGAGCAGGCGTTGACATTGCCGAGGTGAACAGGCTGGTCAAGCAGTTCGAGGAAGCCAGAAAAGTCATGAAGCGCTTCAGCGGAAAGAAAGGCAAGAAGAATCTCATGAGCATGTTTGGCGGAATGAAAGGACTCGGAGGCATGAAGGGGATGTTCTGACATCCTTAACATAAATAAAAAACATAAAATATTAAAAAGAAGAGGTAACAAAAATGGCAGTAAAGATCAGACTTAGAAGAATGGGTAAGAAGAAAGCTCCTATTTACAGGGTTATCGTTGCGGACAGCCGCTCACCCCGTGATGGCGCTTTTATTGAAGAGATCGGTTCATATGATCCTAATACAGAACCCAGCACAGTAAAAATCGATGCTGAGGCAGCTAAGAAGTGGCTCGCAAACGGAGCACAGCCTACAGAAGTAGTTGCAAGACTTTTCAAGAACGAGGGCATCACAAAATAAGAGAGGATCAGCATGAAAGAATTAGTAGAGGTAATTGCTAAGGCTCTTGTTGATTCACCGGATGAAGTGGCAGTAACTGAACGAGTTGAAGATGACGGCACCATTGTCATTGAGCTGCGCGTTGCAGACAATGACATGGGCAAGGTGATCGGCAAAAAAGGCCGTATTGCCAAGTCGATCAGGACTGTTGTGAAAACTGTTGCTATCAAACAGGACAAAAAAGTTGTTGTTGACATCGTAGAACCGGAATAAATGGAAAAGTTTTTAAGGATAGGCGTTATAACAACGAGTCATGGCCTTAAAGGGGAAGTCAAAGTATTTCCCACTACCGATTCGCCTCAGCGTTTCAGGGAAGTAAAACGGGTGCTGATCAAAACCCTTAAAGGTACCATTGAGACGGAAATAACAGAGGCCAGAACTTTCAAAAACCTGGCCATTGTTAAGTTCGCCGCCTTTGACGATGTTGAACAGGTGAAAAACCTTCATAATGCCGAGATCTACATATACCGTGAGGACGGGCAGAAACTCGGGGAAGGCGAGTATTATATCGCCGACCTTATCGGATGCACCGTGGTGACGGTAGATGGAAAGAACCTGGGAGTTTTGAAGGATGTGCTCCAGACAGGGGCAAATGATGTCTATGTCGTGGATACAGCCGGCTGCGGGGA
>JAZOAJ010000030.1:0-8164 GCA_045595385.1 Lachnospiraceae bacterium
GGCCTCCGACTTCGAGCGATGCTATCCAGGAGCACAGTTTTCTCATGTCATTTTCTGAATCATTCTTTTCAGGTATGATCAGCGTCGTGAGTTCAACATGGCACTCTTTTGCCGCTGTTTCGATGAACCTCTTTACCTGGCCCAGGTCACCTTTCAGGAAATCCCTGTAGTATTCTTCAGTAAAGCCCTTTATGTCGATGTTCATGGCATCGACATAAGGAAGGACCTTGTCCAGGATCTCTTTCTCTGCCGTCCCGTTAGTCACAAGTACGATCTTCAGCCCCTCTTTCTTCGCGATCTGCGCGCAGTCGAGTATGTACTCGTAATTTATCATCGGCTCGTTGTATGTGAACGCGATCCCGATGTTTCTGCGGTCTTTAAGTGAAACCGCAAGGCGTACCAGTTTTTCCGGCTCCCAGTACTCTACAGATAAATCCCTTCCGGGTCTGGCCATTGAGATTGAATGGTTCTGGCAGAACGGGCACATAAGGTTGCATCCGTAACTGCCCACAGAAAGTATGCTGCTGCCGGGGAAAAACCTGTGCAGCGGCTTTTTCTCTATCGGGTCCAGTGCCAGAGAGGTAAGCTTTCCATATCCTGTCGGGACTATCTTCCCATCCACATTTGTGCGCGCCCCGCATCTGCCGGTCTTTCCTTCAGGTATCATGCAATGGGCGAAACACACATCACACCTCTCAGTCATGTATGCCTGATCACCTCGAATCTCTCAAGGATGAAGTCTTTTTCATCCTCGCGCAGCCCTGCTTTCATGAGCGCTATGCCGACCTGCTGCGCCGGGGTGTCCACTCCTTCAAGATCGGGGAGCAGAAGCCCTCTCCTGTAACCTTTTGTCACAATGACCCCGTAGCGCTTAACGTCCAGATCCTCAAGTGATCCGACCCGTTCGGCTTTTCCGAGCACGTCAACGCTTATCTCGAGATCGTCCAGTTCCTCCTCCCTTAACGGACGGAATCTGGGATCGCGGGTGGATGCGCTTATCGCGTTTGATATTATCTCTTTTGCAATGTTAGGCTGGGTTGCCTGGATGGTGCCTATGCATCCGCGGAGCCGCCCCTGCCTGTGCAGGGATACAAATGTTCCGGCCTGCTCTTTAAGCATCTCATCCGGGAGGTCCTTTGGAACTTCCGGGATAGTACCCGTGCGTATGTATTTCTCTATTGTCGCTCTCGCGAGTTCAACATATCTGTCAGACATCCAAAAACCTTCTTTCCTCATCTGTACCGGTCACTTTGTATGTGCATATGCCGTAGCCGACGCCGGTTATGTCCTGATGGCTCAGCATCTCCGTCTCCAGCGAGAGCCCGTCCAGCGCGCCCGCCATCATGCAGAAGCTCCTGTGGCCGCACTCGGCGGCTTTCTCACAAAAAGCCTCATCAAATGTCAGGAGCTTTCCAAAGTCCGCGCTGCCGCATACCTCCATTATCCGCCTGTCATATTCGGGGCCTTCCTTCACAAAACCGTAGGGACCTGTATACTGAAGCTTATGGGAGAGATCCCCGCTTCCGATGAATAAGACATTGCGGCCAAGTTCATCTGCTGCCTTTTGGATGATCATGCCTAATCTGTAATGTTCGGTAAACGGCAGCATTGAAAGACCTATCCTGATCACATTGTAGTTTTCAAGATATTTGTTCAGAAAATACAGCGGTATCAGTGTGCCGTGGTCGAGGTAAGGATCTCTCTCCCCTGCTGTCCCGGCGGAAATGCCTTCCTCCATGGCCATCTGTGATATACGCTGTACCATTTCAGTGTCATATTCCGCTTTTATCCTGACCTGCGGCGCGCGGAATGCGCTAAGATCGCCTAAAGCCCCTTTCCCCGGCGAGATATGGATATAGTCCCTGTACATGATGCTGTGCGGGGAGGCTACCACCACTGTATCCGGATGCAGCGATGCCGCAAATGCCGCCGCTTTGTCATAAGCGGCTGACGTTTCTGCTATGATGCTCTCCTGTCCTCTTCCGACCTCGGGGATGATAAGCGGCGGATGAGGGACCATTATCGCTCCTTTGATCATTTCTCTCACCTCTTTGCGATATGCATTAAATGATAAAGGGCTGCCTGTACGGCAGCCCTTGTTCATATTTCCATCAGTCACAGCATGGATCTTCTTTAGGCGGGATCTTCTCGTCCGGAAGCGGTGCGGTAACATCGCCGATCCCCGTGGTCTCGCTGAAGACTACATTTCTCTTTACCATGTTAACGGCATCGGTCGGGACGATGATCTTGGAAGCTTTTCCTTCTGCAACTCTTGCAAGAGCATCATATCTCCTGAGTTCAAGCACCGCCTCGTCGGCGCCGGCTTCCTTCAGAGCCCTTATACCGTCTGCCTCCGCCTTTCTTGCAAGAAGGATAGCCTGGGCTTCACCTTCCGCGCGGGCTATGCGGGCGTCTCTTTCACCTTCCGCCGCAAGGATCATTGCCTGCTTGTCACCTTCCGCCCTTGTTATGACGGCTGCCTTATGTCCTTCAGCCTCGAGCAGTGTCTGACGTCTGTCACGCTCTGCCTTCATCTGCTTCTCCATCGCATTCTGGATCTCTGCGGGAGGGATGATGTTCTTAAGCTCCACTCTTGTGACCTTGATGCCCCACTGGTCAGTAGCTTCATCAAGGATGGATGTGAGCCTCATGTTTATCGTATCCCTTGAAGTAAGGGTTCCGTCCAGTTCGAGCTCGCCGACGATGTTCCTCAGAGTTGTCGCGGTCAGATTCGCCAGCGCGTTGATCGGGTTCACGACTCCGTATGAATACATCTTGGAATCAAATATCCTGAAGTACACGACTGTGTCGATCTGCATTGTGTCGTTATCTTTTGTGATAACAGGCTGGGGCGGCGAGTCAAGTACCTGCTCCTTGATCGTGATCTTCTTTGCGATCCTCTCAAAGAAAGGAGCCTTAAAATGAAGACCGGCTGTCCAGGTCGTCTTATATTTTCCCAAAAACTCGATAACGTATTCCGTTGCCTGCGGTACTACTCTGATGCAGCTCAATAAAATGATTATTATGACCAGTACGACTACGCCCAGGATGATATAACCAATTATACTTGCTAACATTTCTGCCTCCTTTCGTGTTACAGGTACATGTGTTTATTTGAATCCGGCCGGACGCTCAAGACTAACAAACTTTGTATACTTGGGCTGCCATGCAAGCTTGACCGTGCCTACCGGGCCGTTTCGCTGTTTAGCTATGATGACTTCCGCAATGTTCTTCTCCTCGGTGTCGGGATTATAATAATCATCCCTGTAGAGGAACATGATGACGTCTGAATCCTGCTCGATTGCTCCCGATTCACGGATATCAGACAGCATCGGCCTGTGATCGGATCTGTTGTCGACAGCACGGTTCAGCTGCGAAAGGACAACTACCGGAACCTGGAGTTCACGCGCGATCTGTTTAAGTGACCTTGATATGTCAGAGACCTCCTGCTGGCGGGAGTCTGTGCTCTTTCCGGATGACATGAGCTGTATGTAGTCGATGACTACCATCTGGATGTCATGCTCGAGCTTGTATTTTCTGCATTTTGACCGGAGCTCGGTAACTGAAATGCCGGGTGTGTCATCTATGATTATCTTTGATCTTCCGATCTGCTCCGAACCGCTCATCAGCGCTTCCCACTGGGATTCCTCAAGTTCTCCTCTTCTTATGTTCTGCGCGTCAACGCGCGATTCCATCGCAAGAAGTCGGTTTACGATCTGCTCGTTTGACATCTCCAGGCTGAACATTGCAACTGGAAGTCCTTTTTTAAGAGCTGCGTACCTGACGAGCGACAGGGCAAATGCGGTCTTTCCCATTGAAGGCCTTGCGGCTATCAGTATGAAGTCTGAACTCTGAAGGCCGTTCGTCATCCTGTCCAGATCGGCAAATCCTGTTGAAACGCCTGTCATGTGGCCCTTTGTATTGGCCGCTTCCTCGATCTTCTTTAAGACCGTCATGACCACGTCTTTTATGGGTACGAAATCCCTGGTATTGCCGGAGCGGACAACATTGAATATCTCGCGTTCGGTATCCTCAAGGATATTGTCCAGCTTATCCTGCTGCAGATAGCAGCTCGTATTTATCTGCTCAGTAACTTTGATCAGTCTCCTGAGCACAGATTTTTCGCGTACGATCTCGGCGTAGGACTTAACATTCGCCGATGTGGGGACCGCATCCAGAATGTCTTTAATGAACTCAACGCTCGTCATTACCTCCGGCGCGCCCATCTCTTTGAGCCTGTCGCTGAGCGTGATCACATCCACCGGTTTGTTCTCTGAACGCAGATCCTTCATTGCTTCAAAAAGAAGCCCGTTCTGCTTTGAATAGAAATCATCGCCTGTAAGGATCTCGCAGGCGCTGTCTATCGCATCGGTGTCCATGAGCATTGAGCCGATAACACTTTTCTCGGCTTCAGCGTTATAGGGCATTATTTTCTTTAAGAGAGCATCATCTTCCATTTACGGTGACCTTTATTCCTCTATGACATTTACGGTAACCTGTGCGGTCACATCCTTGTGGAGTTTAGCCTTTACAACATGAGTGCCGAGCTCTTTTATGGGTTCATCGAGCACCAGCTTCTTCTTGTCAAGTTCAAGTCCTCTCTGCTTAGCCAGCTCAAGAGCTATCTCCTTGCTTGAGATCGCTCCGAACAGTTTTCCGCTGGTCCCGAGCTTAGCCTTTATGGTTATCGGATTGTCCTTTAACTGCTCGGCGAGAGCTTCTGCGGCAGCCTTAGCCTCTCTTGCGATCTTCTCTTCATTTGCCTTCTGAAGTTTAAGGGTATTCATGTTCTCAGCTGTCGCTTCAACGCCCTTTTTCTTGGGAATGATAAAGTTGCGCGCATAGCCGTCGCTTACATTTACCGTCTCACCTTTTTTGCCGAGTGACTTTACGTCTTCCAAAAGAATTACTTTCATTGTTTCCCCTTTTCTATTTTGAAGGAAGCTCAAGGATACCGTCCTCGATCATCTTCCTTACAGTCTGTCTTACTTTCTTTGCCGCTTCTTCTATTGTACATCCGGTCAGCTGCGCACCGGCAAGATTGCTGTGACCTCCGCCACCCATGCGCTCCATGATTATCTGGACGTTGACATCAGACTTGGATCTTGCGCTTATGGATACCTTACCGCCCACCTTTACCAGGACAAAACTTGCCCTGACTGAGGACAGCCCGAGAAGCTGATTGGCTACCTGTGCAGCGAGGACTGTCGGATTGTCTGTTCCCTCAGACGGGCTGACGGCAAGCGCGAATCCCGGTTCGAACATCTCGACAGTTTCAAAGGCCTGCGCCTTGAGCTTATATGTTTCCAGCGAATCGCTGAACATGTCATGGGTCCTTGAGATATCAACACCGCTCTTCCTCAGCAGTGCGGCTGCCTCAAATGTCTTGTCGCCCGTGTTCTTTGTGAACGAATCTGTGTCAATCAGTATGCCGGCGTATAGTGCCTCCGCCTCAAGTTTGGACAGTTTCAGGTCTCCTGTGATGTACTGGAGCAGTTCGGTTATCATCTCGGTCGCCGATGACGCGGAAGGCTCCACATATGAAAGAGCCACATTGTCAACACGGTCTCCGCTCTGGAGATGATGGTCTATCATTATGATGGTCTTAGCCTTGTCGACCAGTTCCGGGCATTCAAATATCTGCGGCCTGTTTACGTCAACAATGACAAGCACGGTTTTGCTGTCCACATACTGGGGAGCCTTCTCAACCGGGACAAACACTTTCTCGCCGTAGTCGGTATGGTCGAGGAAATCCTCAAGTATGGGCTGGACCGAGTTTTCCAGTTCGTTGAGTACGATATATGCTTTTCTGCCGAGCGCCTGCGCCGCCTTGTACATGCCTATGGAAGCTCCGAAGCAGTCAGTGTCCGCAGTTTTATGTCCCATGATGACAACGCGCTCATGGCTCCTTAATATGTCACGGAGTGCAAGGGCTGTCATGCGCGCCTTTACACGGGTGTTCTTTTCAACGGATTTGACCTTGCCGCCGTAGAAGTAGACTCTCTCGCCTTCCTTCACGACCACCTGGTCGCCTCCGCGCCCGAGCGCAAGATCCAGCGCATTCTTGGCATAATCCTGGCTCTTGGTGTAATCCTCGCCCACGCCTATTCCGATGCTGACCGTGACAGGGAAGTCATTTTCAGTGTCTATGGACCTGATGTTATCCAGGATATCGAACTTGTTCCTCTGCATTCCGGCAAGATAACGGCGTTCAAATACCACAAAGAACATGTTCCTGTCGAGTGTCCGGACCAGTCCGCCCACCTGACCGAAATATGAAGATATCTCCTTATCAATGAGGGCGCTGACGATCGACCTGTTGATCTCATCTACCCTGTCGAGCATTTCCTCATAGTCATCGATCCTGATGCTGCAGACAACTGCGCGGCTGTCATTCAGCTTATGCATCATGTTGATGACCTCTGTCTCATCGATCATGTGCAGGGCAAGTATGTATTTATGGTCATCAGGGATCCGTGCGATCTTACCGGATGTGAACACTCCCTCAAGAGATATCTTTGAAAGATGGAGCCGGTAGTTGCGCTTGTCGTAAACAACCGAGATGTCAGTCTCATCGCCTTCAAAAAAGATGTCTCTTTCATTGACCTCCTTAAAGATATCGCAGATACCTTCTGTGGTGGGGTCATAGAACCTTGAAAATCTCTCATTATAGAGGATGATGCGCCCGTCCCTGTCTGCTATCGCGTAAGGGACCGGATACTGTTCGATCATGCGGTTCTCAATGAGAGCATAATCCTTGACGAAATCCGTGAGATGTTTCGAAAGGCGCTTATTGGTGATTATGAGAAATATCACCGCGGCTATGACATATACTGCAAATATTCCGACCGCCAAAAGACCGGTTTTATTATTTCCAAGCAGAAAAGCAGGTATTACCGCAAGGAGCAGCAGAGCTGCAACTGCGATAAGAAAAACCAGATATCTGTATATTATCTTTCCTGCACCGATAGACTTCTTTTCCATTATATCCTGCCCTTTAAGCGAGAGTCCCCCGATTATTCATTTAGATTACATATTATACAACATATAACTGTTCCCGACAAGGATACGTTTAAGGGGCAGTCCGTTCCCGGACTGCCCCTCTTGCAAGTGTAATATGTTAAATGTCTGTCAGTCTTTCTTGAAGATGCCAGTGATCTTATCACCTACACCGCCAAGTTTCTCACCGATGTTCTCGATGATGTCGATCTTTCCGTCGTTATCCTTATCGAGTTCGAATTTTGCCTTTACGCCTTCAACAATACCCTTGATCTGCTCATCCGGAAGATCTACTCCGATGATACCCTCAATTGTCTTGATAGGATCCTCTTTGAACTTTTTGAGAAGCTCAGGGTCGTTCTTAAACTTTGCTACGATCTCCTCGATCTTTTCTTTAATATTAAGTTCCATGATGAATTCTCCTCTCTAATATTGGTATAAAGAAATTCCATGGATTTATTGTATATTCTCTTTTTTCCAATATCAAGACATAACCTGTCAGAAATTTAATACCAGGGACAGGCCGAGAAGGGTGAAGAACAGCGTCGGTATGGAAATGAGGGCTCCGTATTTGATATACGTGAGGAAGCTGAAACGAACTCCCAGGCGTCTTAAGATGGAAGACCACATGATACCCGCGAGAGCGCCTATGGGTGTAAGGAAAGCTCCGATGTTCGATCCGACCACAGCGGCGTAAGTTGCCGGGATGGTATCTGCCGGGGAAGCATTCCCTATCACGGCGCAGAACAGCACGCTCATAGGAATGTTGTTAAGGAAATTAGCGCTCAGGAACGATGCCGCGCCGTATACCCATACAGCCGGGCCTTTCCCGAGTATCCCTGCCAGCTCCTTTGTGATGCCGTACCTGTCCAGTGCAAGCACGATGACGAACATGGAGATCACGAAAGGGATCAGCTCCCAGGGGATCCTAAGGAAGCTGCGGTTCAGCTCTCCGTCACGTACCTTTGAAAAGAACTGGTATACCATGACCAGAAGGAAAAGGCTGCCTGCAAAGCAGAGCGTTACCAGCCACATTTCGATCCCAAGATAAGATGAGAGCACAAGTATCACGGTGCATATGCCCAGATGCGCTATCCCGAGAGTCAGCAGGACCTTGTTCTCGATGACCGCATGCTCCGGTTCAGCCTCGATCGGTTTATGCAGC
>JAZOAJ010000031.1:0-2504 GCA_045595385.1 Lachnospiraceae bacterium
GATCAGGCTCATAAGGATCTTCTGCTTTTCTTCAGACAGGTATACCGGTTCTATGCCTTCATTTCTGAGAGCGTCATCATAAACTCCGCTCCGACAGGTCCCGTCGGTCGCGAGCACACCTGCTTTTTTTATGCCTGTTTCAGCCAGACGCCTTGAGGTCTCACGCGGCATGTGCAGAACAGGAATGCCTAAGCCCTCACATACATCATCATAAAAATAGTGAGCTGTATTGCAGGCCATGATGAGGACATCCGCTCCCGCTTCTTCAAGGCGTCTTGCGCTTTTTTTCATTTCCGGGCGCGGATCATCTCCCCCGTGCAATATCGCCTCCGTCCTGTCCGCGATCCTCGTGTTGCAGTCTATGATCACGGGGATGTTGTCCTGATCGCAGTCAGCATCAGTGTTGAAAAGGATCTTCTCTGCCAGATCGTATGTGGCAAGGGGTCCCATTCCCCCGATTATTCCTATAGTTTTATAATCATGCATTTCAGATCTACCCTTCTGCGATGGTCTGTCAGAGGATCTCCGTGAGTATCCTTATGAAGAATATGACGAGAACTACGAGCATAAGCGGTCTTACGGCCCTTGCTCCTTTCTTCTCGAAGAACGTCACACCTATGTAGTTGCCGAGGATGCCGAATAATCCGCCGCAAAACCCCAGCAGCAGTATTACCTTGCCGTTCATCAGATAGACGGCAAGCGAGGAAAGATTTGTCGTCAGATTGATGGACTTGGCCACTCCGTTGGCCTCCCCCAGTTTGAAATGTGCGAAAGCAGTCAGAAACAGTATGAGGAACGTGCCTGTACCCGGTCCGTAGAAACCATCGTATACTCCTATAAGAAGAGCTACTATCGCTGAGCGTACAAGGGTCTGAGTCGTACCCAGAGGTTCTTTAGGCTCATCCATCTTCTTGTTACGCATCACGTATGCAGCCGTAAGAGGGATTATAACGAGCATGATCCTCTTGAACAGCTCTGCATCGACCATGAGAGCAAGTTTTGCGCCTGTTGATGAACCTATTATTGCCATCAGAATGCACAGGGCCGCCTTGCGCCACGGGATGTACCCGAGTTTAGCGTACCTGTATGTAGAGATCGTTGTTCCCATTCCGGAGCTCAGCTTATTGGTTGCTATCGCATTGTGGACGGGAACGCCGGCAATCATATAAGCGGGCAGTGAGATAAGTCCTCCGCCGCCCGCAACTGCGTCTACAAATCCTCCGAGAAAAGTCAGAGGACAAACTATCAGAAAAGCCCAAATACTCAATTCCATAATTATTTATCTCTTATCCCATGATCAAAGGCCTGATCCTGCGCGTCATGATGGCAGCAAGCAGGATCTTAAGCGCGTCCGGAATGATGTAAGGGAACACGCACCAGCCGAGTGCTGTCATTAGCCCGATACTGCCGCTATCCTTTGCGTAGACCGTCATGAACCACGCGGTCCCGAACGCATAGCAGACCAGAAGCCCGGCTATCATTGACAGTACCAAAGCCTTGAGTCTCCTGCCGAATGCCCTTTCCAGCAGCCACATTACCAGCGCTGAAAACACAAACCCTATTATGTAGCCTCCGGTGGCACCAAACAGATGGCCTATGCCGCCCGAAAAACCGGAAAACACAGGGAGCCCCACTGCTCCAAGGAGCAGATATACTACCACTGCGAGGCTCCCGTTTCTGCCTCCAAGCAGACCGACAACGAGAAATACGCCAAATGTCTGCATGGTGAACGGTACCGCTGCGGGTATGGATATCCATGAGCATACAGCCATGACCGCGGCACAAAGCGCGATCATGGCAGCATCCTTTGTATTCAGGCCTGTATGGCCTGCTTTTGTTTTAACTTCAGAATAATTTAACAATTGATCTTTCCTTATTTGTAATGACCATTTGCAGCTTCTTTTGCTTCTCTCCTTGTCTCATAATCACTGATGATCATGGCAGCAGAAAGGTCTCCTACAACGTTGATTCCAGTACGTCCCATATCGAAGATACGGTCTACGCCTGCGACCAGCGCGATGCCCTCAACAGGCAGGCCGACTGACTGGAGTACCATAGCAAGCATGATCATGCCCGCGCCAGGTGTTCCTGCAGTTCCGATCGAAGCGAGCGTAGCTGTCAGTACGATCGTCACCATCTGTCCGAACGTCAGGTTGATGCCGAAGCAGC
Organism: Lachnospiraceae bacterium; assembly: GCA_045595385.1. GTDB lineage: Bacteria > Bacillota > Clostridia > Lachnospirales > Lachnospiraceae > RGIG5612. Next base: position 2,170 of record JAZOAJ010000031.1, read on the forward strand.
TGGCGATGAAGATAGCGCATACTCCCTGATAGATGGCAGTACCGTCCATGTTTATGGTCGCGCCGAGCGGAAGTGTGAAGCTTGCAACATCCTTGCGTCCGCCCATCTTCTCGGCACATTCCATTGTAACAGGAAGTGTTCCGATAGATGATGTGCTTGAGAACGCGAACAGGAATGCCGGAAGGGCTCCCTTCAGGAATTCGACCGGGCTCATGTGACCAAGCGTCTTGACCGCGATCGAGTAGGTGAAGAATGCATGCACAAAGTATGCAATGTAAGCTGTCAGCAGTACCATTGCGAGTGATCCGAGCACCTCAGGTCCGTTAACCGCGACT
>JAZOAJ010000032.1:0-2342 GCA_045595385.1 Lachnospiraceae bacterium
CCGAGTACATCAACATACTTCGGCCATACATCTTCCTGGAAGTGCTTAGACATAGCGTCCAGTTCTTCCTGGGTCGGGGTGTAGATCTCAGCACCATTTGCTTCCAGATCTTTAATTGCCTGAGCGTCCAGAGCTTCACGGTCATCAGCAACCTTTACTGCCTGAGTAGCGAATGCATCCTTGATGATGGTCTGATACTCTTCAGGCATGGAGTCAAAGAGATCTTTGTTAATAACGATCGGGATGAGCTCCATGATGTAGTTGCTCTCGCAGAAGCTCTTGATGATGTCGCCGAAGCTCTCATAGTTTACGTAAGCAGATCCGCCGATCCATCCGTCAGCAACACCTGTCTGCAGTGCAGAGTACAGGTCAGCGTAAGGAATGGTTGTGGTGTTGTAGCCCATGCCCTGAGCGGTCCAGATGTAGGAATCCATAGCAGGTACACGGATCAGCTCCTTGTGGCTCATTGTGAAATCCATAGGACTTTCGAGCGGCTTGGTAGCGCCAACGCCCATGAATCCATCCATGAATATATTTATAAGCTCAACGCCCAGCTCGTTCTGGATCTGGCTCAGCTGATCATAGAAGTAAGATCCACCGAGGAATGTAGCCTTAGCCTGATCATAGTTGGTTACAAGATAAGGGATAGTCAGCATTTCCATTCTGGAATCGAAAGTGGTCGGAAGTGTTCCGAGCATCATGTCGATGGTACCCTTACGGATCTCTTCATAAACCTGGGAAGCGTCACCCAGCTGGTTAGCCGGATATACTTTGATCTTTACTGCTCCGCCGGTCTTCTCTTCAATTTCTTCAACTGCAGCTCTGCATGCGATAGTGTCCGCATGGTCTTCAGGATAAACGTCAGCAAGTTTCAGCTCAAATGTCTGAGCGGGCTCTTCTCCGCCGCCTCCGTCATCAGAGGAGCCTCCGCCGCATGCTGCAAAGGTAAACACTAATATGACGGAAAGCATGTTCAATAATATTTTTTTCATCATCTCTATTTTCCTTCCTTTCTGTTTTTACCAACAACTTCCTTTAAACTTATTTTACATTTTACAAAGATAACTTGGTGCCGATGCCTTCAGCTATTGCTCTGTTATAAAGCATTCTTGCTGTTCCGACATCAGCAAGTCCGGTTCCGATGTTGACTGTCAGGATCTTCTCGTCGTGGCTGGTACGGCCCTCTGCCTTTCCAACGATTACTTCGCCTAACTCTGCAGGCAGTTCCTGGAATGCTCTGAAGAATCCCATGTCTTTGAAGTGCTGGAACTGACCGCGGTCATCCGTATAAGCCTTATCGAAGCAGTCTTCAGTTCCCGGCTCATACAATACGAGGTCATCAACAGGCAGTGCTGTGCAGCCCGGTTTGATCATATCAGGTGTGATGAACTCAATGCCCGGAACTACTGAACAAGGGATGCAGGATGAGAGCAGATCGCAGCCTTTGACGGCGTCAACTCTGTCTTCCACGATGGTGAACTTCACATCAGGATGCTTTGCGCTCATTTCTTTCACGTAAGCTTCTGCAGCTGCAGGGATCTTATCAAATACCTTGACTTCCTTGATATTTTTCATAACCATCAGGATAGCGTCAACCTGTACTCTTCCCTGAAGTCCGGTTCCGAGAAGTCCGATGCTCTCGCTGTCAGGATTTGCCAGAAGTTTAGCGGTAAGACCTGTAACAGCAGCAGTTCTGTAAGTGGTCATCCATACACAGTCCATAACGGCGATAGGAATACCGGTCTGTGTATCGTTAAGGATGTAAAGACCGCTGATATAAGGGAATCCCATATCTCTTGCGTTCTCATATCCGCTTACCCATTTGATTCCGATTGCATCCATACCCGGAATGAATGCCGGCATAGCGTGGATGAAGTCACCGGGGTATTTATCCGGAAGAGAATGTACAGCCGGTTTCGGCGGCATCTGTGTCAAGCCTTTACCCTTTTCAGCATATACCTTCTCCATCAGATCGATCATCTCTGGCATACCGATCTTCATGCCGATGATATCACTCTGGCTCAGATACAATAAGTCTTTTCCTAATTCCATTGTCATATTGCACCTCACTTTCTTTTATGCATAAATGGTTATATTAATCTATTATCACAATTTAGCAAGTGTCGTGCCAAAGCGAAAAGCCAGTAATTTCAACGCTTTATCGCGTTACTGCGTTTTTGCCCATGTCATTATACGCTGACATTTTTTTGAATTTCCGAAGGCATAAATCGATTAAATCTTGAAAATCAACATTTTTGGCGTGATGGCATTCTGCACTGACATGTCTTTTTATACTGACGTAAATTTCCCTCATATTCCGATAAAAAAGTCCAGTATCGTTT
>JAZOAJ010000033.1:0-6762 GCA_045595385.1 Lachnospiraceae bacterium
AGCGCCTCAGGATTGTCCTTGAGGTAATAGTCAGCCCTTCTGCCAATGATAATGCAGCTGCCTTTCTCGGCCAGTTCTCTTATGAACTTGCCCTGCTGGTCAAAGATATATTTATCCTGGTCGGCAGCATCATTGGCAAAGATGGGAAAAATCTCCTGGAAAATATTTCTTCGCCCCCCGATTTCATCAGATCCGGCAACAATGGAAACTGGCATCATGAGCTTTTCGGCGAGCTGGCCTATGAGTTCGCGGTCATAGAATTTCCATCCGAGTCTTTCGGCAAGCTTAAGGCCCATTTCACGTCCGCCGCTGCCGTATTCTCTTCCAATGGTAATTATGGTTTTTTTCATGGAAAACTGCCTCCTTGAAGAAATGAGTCATTATTGGTTGTTTACAGATAAAGAATAACACAATATGATGCCCTTCTCAATAAGCATAAGGCGGGATAAATTTATTGCCTAAAATAGCAAAGAATACTATAATTATTTTGAGTTTTTATAGGCAAATTACACAGAACAATTGAACAGTAATTTAATTAAAAAAAACCGAATAAACAAACTTATCCCGGCATTGATACTGGCAGGGCTGATTTTTATATCCATGATTTCTCTCGGCTGTTCGGGTGAAAAGAGCACTCCAGAGACTCAGGTCACACGTAAGCTCTCGTATGATGAAACAACGGCAAATAAGAGCGAAGAACCGGGAAACAGCAAACCGGCAGGCACATATGAAACTCCCGATTTCCTGGATGCTGTTTTCCATGAAGACCTGGCTGAGACAGACGGGGTTATGTTCATTGACACATCCGCTGTCAGCGAAGGATATGTTGCGGCTGCCGGAACATCACAGTCACGTTTAAAGTTCCAGGTCATCTTTGGAGAGACCAAGTACAATTACGATCTTCCAAATGACGGAACTGCTAAGATATTCCCTCTGCAGAGCGGAGACGGGTATTACTCTTTCCGCATTATGGAAAACATAGTTGACAGTAAGTATGCTCTTGCATTTGAGACAGGAGCGGATGTTTCTTTACTGAGTGAGTTTGAACCGTACCTGCGGCCGAATATTTATGTCAATTATACAGAGTCGTCCCAGTGCGTGAAAAAATGCTCAGAGTTTGCGGCACAATCTGACAGTGCTCCGGAAATAATAACTTTAGTTTATGATTATGTCTGCTCATCCGTATCGTATGACTACGAAAAGGCAGCAGGCGGGCTTGACATGTATGAGCCTGATCCTGATGCTACGCTGAAGAGCGGCAAAGGCATATGCCTGGATTACGCGTCTTTAGCCGCGTCAATGCTGAGAAGCCAGGGCATACCGACAAAACTCATATTCGGATATGTGGCACCTGATGACCTGTACCATGCATGGAACATGTTCTATACGGAAGAGACAGGCTGGGTGAGCGTGGAATTCGAGATAAACGAGAAAAACTGGAACCGTCTGGACCTGACTTTTTCCGCAAACGGTTCGGACAGCACATTTATAGGTAACGGAACAAATTATGCGGACGTGTATCAGTACTGATGCACAGTAAGGAGACGCTATGGCTAGTCACAAGAAAATGGATCTTCTGGGAATAAGCGCATTCTGCGAGAGCCTGGGTATGATGATAAAGGCGGGGATACCGGTTACTGAAGCGGTAAACCTGCTTGGCCGTCATGAGGGCAGTACGGGACCGCTGGGACAGACCCTTGACGAAATGGAGCACGCGATAGATGAAGGCAGCACCCTTGCCGGAGCGATGAAAGGTGCCGGAATATTCCCCGAATATGCCGTAAAAATGGTTGAGGCGGGGGAGACAACCGGACGGCTGGAAGACATTTTGTTCCGTCTGGCTTCATATTACAGAGAGCAGCATGCGATAAACAGGAAGCTGCGCTCAGTGATCATCTATCCAACGGCGATGATCATCATGATCATTATAGTCTTGCTGATAATGCTGTTTGCAGTGCTTCCAAGATTCTCGGAGGTTTACAACACGCTGACAGGCAGCATATCAAGCGGAAGCTATGCCTACATAAATGCAGCTTATGTTTTCTGCTGGGTCGTTCTGGTACTCATGGTGCTGCTTGTGGCGGCAGTAGTGATCGGAGCCGTTATGTGGAAAGGAAAAGGCAGAGAAACAGTTGAAAAGATCCTGGCTAAGAATTCCACATGCGCTGCTCTTATGGAAAATCTTGCCCTTTATCGATTCACATCCGCATATGAGGTTTTCCTTGCCAGCGGTGCGATGCAGGATCAGGCAGTGCTTGATGCACTCCCGATGACCGGTTACAAACCTGTTGAGGACAAGATCAGACAGGTTATAAGACGCATGGAAGAGGGAGTCGGATTTGCTCAGGCGGCAAATGATGTGGAGCTTTATGAACCAATTTACGGACGTATGCTCATACCCGGCGAGCGGAGCGGAAACAGCGATGAAGTCCTTAGAAGACTTACGGAACTTCTTGCTTCTGACTGCAACAACCGTACGGAAAAGCTTGTCGGAACTATAGAGCCTCTGCTTTCGGGAATACTGATGATAACAATAGCGATAGCACTGCTCAGTGTAATGCTGCCGCTGATAGGAATAATGAACTCAATAGGATAAAAATATGTACAGTGACAGGACCGGAAAAAAATGGAAGATAGCCCTGGCTGTGGCTCTGGCTGCAGTGTGTATATTCATTGCGGGCTTTTTTGTATACAGGTCACCGGCTAACAGGGAGGGCGGAGAAGCTGCGGAGTCCATCAGGCAGGCAGTCCAGCAGTGTGCTCTTCAGTGTTATACTGTTGAAGGCGCATATCCTCCGAATCTGGAATATCTTAAAGAAAACTACGGGCTCCGGGTAAATACTACTGACTATTATGTAACATATGAGGCATTTGCACAGAACCAGATGCCGGATGTGAGAGTTACAAAGAGAGTGCATTAAGAGATGACTGAAAAGGACAGACACAGTTCGGGAATATATATAATAGCGATCACGGCATTCTTTCTCGGATGCTTCCTTTTGCTGGTAGTTTTCGGAACCGGCATTTACAGGAGCATCGCATCACGTCAGAGCGCAAACAATCAGGACAGGGCAGTTCTGGCTTACCTGCTGACGGTCACAAAGATGAATGAAAATGACATATATATCAATAAGGATCCTGATTTCGGAAATGTTCTGATCGTCGAGGATGCAGGGACAGGATACGGAAACCGGATATACATAAACGAAGGATATCTTGTTGAGGATTATGGCAGGGCTGGGGGAGCCCTGATGCCGGATTATGCAACAAGAATAGGCGAGTCTTCATTCCTTGAGGCGGAAATGATGGACGATGATCTTTATAAACTGACAACTGATCATGGAAGCGTATTTGTCCATGTCAGGGAACATGCGGAGTAGGGGCTTGAAACAGGGAAGAAACATAAGCTTTTATATTGAAATAGTGGTCATGCTGATCATATCAGTCATGGTAATAAGTATCTGCGCAGCTGCATTTTCAAAAGCAGAGGCGCACAGCCGCAGCGCAAAGAATCTCTCTGATGCAGTTACTCTGGCTGCCTCGGGAGCTGAAAGCTTTCTTGCGTCTGAAACGATTGAAGAACTGTTTTCTGTACTCAATGAGGCGGATAATGCATATGTAAGCGATGGCGTAACTGCTTTTTATGATGAGGATCTGAATCCAAAAGCGGACGGCATTATGAAAATGGTGATCTCGTGGGATGAAGAAGACGGATTTGTGAAGGCAGCAGTTACTGTATTCCGTGACGGAGAGAAGCTCTATGACCTTGAAACAGGATCAGTAAAGGAGGCAGGAAGATGAAGCACGTACCCATAAGGCTTGGCCCGCTCGCCCTCCTCCTCACAGTGATCAGCATCTGCCTCGGAACACTTGCTGTCCTTTCATTTTCCAATGCAGGAGCAGACATGAGGCTTTCAAGACGCTACAGCGAAGCTGTAAGGACAAGGTATCTGCTTGAGGAAGACGGACAGAGATTCCTGAAGGAGATGAACTCATCTCCGGCAGGGGAGGAGAGAGTTTCGGAGACATTTGAAAGAGACGGATATACGCTCATGGTGGAGCTTACTTCAGATAGCGGACATTATGAGGTCTCCAAATGGCAGATAAACAAGAACTGGGAAGAAGATTCTGTCGTGGACAATCTATGGCAGGGGAACTGACTTAAAGGCATTGCCTGAAAGGAGCAGATAAATGAACATAAATGAGATAATCAGCCTGGCAGTTGAAAAGGATGCATCAGACATTTTCCTGATCGCAGGACTCCCTGTAACATTCAAGGCGTACGGTGATCAGCTTAGGATAGGAGATGAAAAGCTTTTCCCTGCAGATATCACTGTGTTGGTTGATGAGATATATGATGTCAGCGGAAGGGAAAGAACAAACCTTGATAACCACATGGATGACGACTTCTCATTTTCAATCTCACAGTTCGGCCGCTTTCGTGTGAATGTTTTCAGACAGCGTGGTTCACTCGCTGCCGTCATCAGGGTAATAAAGTTCGGTCTGCCTGACCCGGAAAGACTCGGTATTCCCGAGAGCGTCCTTCAGCTGGCTGATTACAAAAAAGGAATGGTGCTGGTAGCCGGCGCTGCAGGAAGCGGAAAGTCGACCACATTAGCATGCATGATCGACAGGATAAACCGCTCCAGATCGTGCCATATCATAACCATGGAGGATCCGATCGAATACATCCATCGTCATGAAAAGGCCATTGTTACTCAAAGAGAGATATTTATAGACACACCGGGATATCTTGAATCATTAAGGTCAGCTCTTAGGGAAAGTCCGGATGTCATACTGCTTGGTGAAATGAGGGACTACGACACGATCTCTTCCGCGATCACAGCAGCTGAGACGGGGACGCTCCTGTTCAGCACACTCCATACAAGCAGCGCTGCCAATACGATCAACAGGATAATAGATGTTTTCCCTGCATCCGCACAGCAGCAGGTAAAGATCCAGCTGGCGCAGCTTCTCAAGGGAATCGTCTGCCAGCAGCTTGTTCCCGGAGTAGACGGAACCCTGATACCTGCATTTGAAGTACTTAAGTGTACTCCTGCAGTCCAGAACATGATCAGAGACGGAAAACTTCATCAGCTGGATTCTGTAATGCAGACCGGGGCGGCAGATGGAATGTTTACAATGGATGCCAGCCTTCTAAGGCTCTACAGAGAAGGCAGGATAAGCAAAGAAACTGCGCTTATTTCATGTGTGCACTATGAAAACATGAGCAAGCGGCTCGGGATCTGATCGGGAGGCAGGCAATTGATGGAAAAAGAACTGAAAGTGAACATGTTCGGGTCGTTTTCGCTAAGTTATGACGGACAGCTTTTAAACGGGAAGAACAAGTCCAGCGAATCAGGATTCATAAGTCTTATGGAAGCGATCCTCCATGCGGGGAAGGAAGGCATCTCGAGAGACGAGCTGGAGCAGGCGATATTTCAAAATGCAGATCTTAAGAATATTCACCATTCCACACGGAATGTGATCTATAATGCAAAAAAGCGTCTGCTTTCCGCGGGACTTCCTGATGTCAATTACATAGAACAGAAAAACGGGATATTCTACTGGACAGATGAGATACCGGTAAATGAAGATGCCCGCCAATTCGAGCAGCTGATCAAAGCGGCTCACGCGGAGAAAAACATTAATAAAAAGACAGGCCTTCTTCTGGATGCCATCCATCTATATGACGGAGAGTTCCTTGAGGCTCAGGCAAGTGTCATATGGATAGCCAAGGAAGCCAGAAGATACAGGGAACTTTTCTGCGAATGTGTGGAAGAGGCAGCCCGGCTCCTGAAAGAGAGGGAGGAATGGTTCGTACTCGAGGATCTGGGTCTTTATGCAGCCAAAGTATATCCTTTCTCGGAGTGGGAGAGCATTACCATGGAAGCGCTAATTGCAATGAGCAAATATGATGATGCGATCAGATTTTATGAGGAGACTTCAGAGTATTACATGAGTGTGATGGGGCTAAGACCATCACAGCGCATGCAGGAACTCATGAACCATCTGGGTGACCAGATCAACCACCGCTACGAAGTTCTGGATGAGATACAGGCGAAACTCATGGAGGAAGATCCGCACAAAAGAGGCGGATTCAGCTGCAGCTATCCCGTTTTCCGGGGCATATATCAGCTCACTGAAAGGAACATGGAAAGAGGTGGTCAATCGGTATTCCTGATGCTCTGTACGATAGTTGACAGCAAGGGAAATCCCATGAAGGAAGGGAACATGCTGGACGAGCTTACAGACAGACTTAAGAGCGCCATATATTCATCTGTGAGGCGAAGCGATGTTGTCTGCCGCTATGGCAAGGGGCAGTATCTTGTATTGCTTTCCAATACAACGATGGAGAATTGCAGGATAGTTCAGAAAAGGATAAATGACAACTTCCTTATCGGAAGACAGCGGACCGGAGTACATTACTTTGTAAACAGTGTATTCTGCCGCTATGACTGAGGAGGTGCGGCCATGACAGGCACTCAGGTTTATCTTGGAATAAAAAACGGTGTTGTGCTGTGTGTTGAACGGTATACCGGATTCGATCTTGAAGGTGAATTCTACCATGGGTACAGTACCGAACCGGTGGTGTTTAAGACTGCAGGAGAGCTTCTTACAAGACTCGAGAATCTGTTCGATCTTCTGAATTTCCCATATGCGGCCATGAATCCGAGAGGCTTTTCGGAAGAAAAAAGCAAGGTCAGGACAGTCGAACGTCCATACAGTTATAACTGGAAAAAAGAGGAGAAAAAAAGAGTA
>JAZOAJ010000034.1:0-2537 GCA_045595385.1 Lachnospiraceae bacterium
CGCAGTTGCAGAAGACCCCTGCATGAAAGACATCGGCATTCTGTCATCACTTGATCCGGTTGCTCTTGACGAAGCCTGCATGGATCTCATCAGGGCATCTAAAGACCGCGGCAGGGATCATTTCATGCAGAGAGTAGAATCCAGAAACGGAACCCATACCATTGATGCTGCAGCTGAGCTTGGATTCGGGACAAAGGAATATGAACTCATCGAGATCTGATTTAAAGGTGGTTTAATATGTCTATTTTCAGGAAAAAAGTATCAAAGGAAGAACTTGAGGCAAGATTTCACGAGGATTTCGACAAATATGTGGAGGGAGCCGTTAATTCCGGCAACATGAGGCTGGTATTCCAGAATTCCCTTGCTGCCGTGTACAGCATTGTGAATGCGTTCTACATGGCATTCCTCAAAAATGAAGTCAGGTCCAAAGAAGGCCGCGTCGTCGGTATCATCGTGACCCCTGAGGATTTTAAGGGGCTTACGACCGGGGACGGAAAGTTCTTCATGTATATCATGAACAGGAATACAAGGAGCAACATACCGTCATATCAGGTAGATGAGAACTTTGCCGGGCAGCTTATACAGATTGCCAAGAAGGCAAGGACAAACGGGCAGAAAGTCGATCTTACCCTGGAGGCTAAAACTCTTTCAAAACTTGGACTTAAATGGTATTCCAACGAAGAGGAAGGAGAAGGATTTTGGGAAAACATGGAATGATGTTTAAAGCAGCGGGGATCATTCTTGCCATTGTGATGGCGGCGGCAGTCCCCGCTTTTATTGCGTCTGCGAGCGATAATTTTGAAGATGAGGAGATGATCATAGGTGCGTCTCCGAAACTTGTGGAAAAGACCGCTGATCTGGATGCCTATACCCTCATATATACATATGAGGACATGGAACAGATCAGAAAGAATCCTTCCGGCGCCTATAAGCTGATGAACGACATAGATTTTGCCGGGAAGACCTGGAAGCCGCTTGATTTTTCAGGTACGTTTGACGGTTCCGGTTTCGCTGTCCTTAACTGCACAGTGGACTCGGTCACTTCTGATACAAGGCTTACCTATGACGGAAACATGATCGATTATGACACCGTGTTCGCCGGCTTTTTCGGGATAGTGGAGAATGCTGAGATCAGGAATTTCTCCCTGTACGGACTGAATGTCGACGTTCATGTAAAGGGTGAATGCTTTGCAGGCGGCATGGCAGGATACATGGATGAAAGCGTCATGGAGAACTGCACCATAGAAGGAACAGTTTCACTTTATGTGGACGGAAAGCAGATAGGTACCGGCGGCGCAGCCGGATTCGGAAACGGCGAGATCCTCAACTGCACTATCGACACCACCCAGATATGCGTGGACGAGAACGTTGATCAGAAAGACGAGCAGTTCATGGGCGGAGCTTATGCTGACGGATATATCAGCCTGGCGCGGAACGACATAACGATAAGGGGATTTGACTCTGACCACGGATACGTGCATGACGGCGGCCTGTGCGGAATGTTCATAGTATATCCCGAAGACAATTACTATTACGGATTCTTTACCGACAACAGTGTCAGCGGCTTCATAACTTTCTTTGAGGACAATGAAGACCGCAGGGCATACTGCGAGCGCGGCATAGGCGAGGACATGTCGGAAACATTTGACGCCTGGGGAAATGATTATGATTTTGAGGCGGACGAAAGATTCGAATACGATGAAGACCTGCTCCCGCATACATGTGAAAATCCCACATATACAGAAGAGGAAAAATCCGGCATCTGTCCGGACTACGGTCATACAGAATACACATGCGATCTGTGCGGATATACTTATAATGCAGATTACACTCCTTCTGTACACACTCCCATAGGAGTGGAGACCCTGGTTCAGGCAGCGGAAGGATCTGAAGGTCTTGACGCGGGAAAATGCGCATTATGCGGTCTGACGATATATGAAAAGACAGAGTATGTGCCGGAAACCGCGGCAGAGACCGTGGCAGCAGAAACTACTGCGGCTGCTGAGCAGACGACAGCTGCTGAGCCTGAAACAACAACCAGGCCGCAGGTAGAGCATACGGGTACAAATGTTGCCGCGCGCATAATCGTCATTGCAGCGATCGTGGTCGTGGTGATATTGATAGCAGTTATCATCATAGTTTCAATACTGAAAAAACGGGAGAAAGAGAGACTCCGCAGGCAGAAGGCTGAAAGAAGAAGAGCGAGAAGACAGTAAACATGGCAGGTAAGTTATACATAGTTGCAACGCCCATAGGCAATTCAAAGGACATGTCCCCAAGGGGGAGCAGGATCCTGAGTGAAGTTGACATCATAGCGTGCGAGGATACCCGCCGTTCAATGGTTCTGCTCAACATGCTGGGCATCAGGAATAAACTCGTTTCGAATCATAAGTTCAACGAACATGGTAAAGCAGCATATTTCATCAAAGAAATGCTGGATGGGAAAGATGTTGCGGTGATCAGTGACGCCGGTACACCGTGCATCTCAGACCCGGGGAATGAACTGATAAAGGCCGCCATTGAAGCTGACATTCCGG
>JAZOAJ010000035.1:0-2419 GCA_045595385.1 Lachnospiraceae bacterium
ATCCCCCCAAGTGTTCCTTTCAGTAGTTGCCTACTATCTTACCATCTTTCCTAAAGTTTTATCTGCTGCGGCGTCTTCTAAGCATGAGCACTGCAGCCGGGCAAATGATGGCTGCTGCCATCAGTATCAGATAAACTGCCATTTTATTATTATCTCCGGTCTTCGGAGAAGTCGGCGCGCTCTTATTATCATTCGAAGACTTCTTCCCATCATTTGCCGGCTTATTTGCAGAAGACTCTGATTTCTTCCACTGTGCCTTAAATGTATGGTCACCCTCCACCTTATAACTGGCTCCGGCATCATACCTGGATCCTTCCCAGTAATCGAATTCATATCCCTCTCTGGCCGGCTTTGGCAGGGTGATTGTTGTTCCTTCTAAGACAGCGACTGTTACAATGCCGGTCTTGCCGTCAAGCGTGCCTCCGTTCAGATCATAGCTGATGGTATATGTTGCCGGCGAAGGAACTTCCGTCCATTTCGCATAGATACTGGTATCCGTTTTAATTCCGGTGCTGAAATCGAATGGTTTCGTTAACCCCGGATCTGCATACCAGCCCCCGAATATGAACCCTTCTCTCACAGGCGGCTCAGGTTCGGAAACAGTAGTTCCGCCCGAGATAACCATTGATACAGAAGACGCTCCGTTATTTGGTTCAAATGAAACTGTCACCGGATCGATCGGCCCAAACCTGAGGTAAATGCCGCCGTCTTCCTGCAGCGTCATTTCCATGACGCTTAGCTTCCACGCCTCGGGAAGAATGATATTGTCTTTAGTGAGTGTACTGTAGTTTCTGGCGTCATCCGGATAGATCAGTGTATAAAATGTGCCGTCTCCCGCCACTTCATAATTCGACCCGTTTAAGGTTGCTGTGTTATCATGTGCAATGGCTGACCTTTGCCAGATAACCACTCCGCCCATGGAGATACTGACAGGATCAACGCCTTCAATATGGATGTTTTCTGACTCATCATCCTCTTCAGCGCTTTCGGCATTTTCCGATGTAGGCTGGATTTCTTCATACGTGAATTCAACTGACGAATCCGTATGCGTATATTTAGCAACCACATATCCAAGCTGTCTTCCGTAATCACCGTCATAATCCATGACCAGCCATTTTTCACCGTCAGCATCGGTCCGGATACCCGTTACCAGCACGGTTTTCATATAAGTCAGGCCACCGATACGTTTTGAATCTGTGCTGATATCCTCACGCACATTGAGAGCCCCGGCACCGGTAACCGTATAGTTTATAGGTTTGATCGCGGTCTCTCTGCTGTATGTCAGCGCAACGTACCTGCCGCTGACCCATCCCGGCGTACCGTCATAATCTATCAGCACCCAGCCTTGCAGCTGACCTTGCGCCTGAACAACGTCGCCGTATTTCAGGCCGCCTATTCTTGCACCGCTGTAGTCGGCGTCTGCCCGGACATTCAGAGTCCCTGCAGTAACAACGTACAGGCTGTCGCATGGCGAAACGACAGGCAGATAAGCATATGCCCTAATGACCGAATCGTCAGGATTAAGATAATAACCGGCTTTGCGGCCATCAATAGTGACAGTCAGATTCGAAGTGAACCTGTAGCCGTCTTCCGGATTCAGATAGATAAACGGCTCGTATGATCTGCCGCTTTCAAATGTATCCGTCTTATTTACCAGATTCCATTCATTACTTGAATAGTCATAACAGTACCATCCGCCGATACCCCTCATGTGAACGCCCGTTTCAAGGACTATCGCACCATCTGTCACCGGATGCCCTCCCTCGACAGGGTACGGTACATTCTGTATCGTGATCGTACTTATCGGTATGCGTGAATCCTTTACCCATTTGGCATAAAGAGTCTTGTCGCTGCCAACAGATGAATTGAAATCAAACTCGTCCGTGCATCCGGCGTCATTGTACCATCCGGAAAACAGATAACCTTCTTCTGTCGGATCAGCCGGCTTGGATACCTTTTCATCAGGCTTTATAAACTGAGATTCCGGAGCCTTGCCATGTCCCTGTACATCAAATGTGATCATATATCCAAGGGTGGAGACCAGTTTCACATGCCCGGCCGCAGTTGTGCCGTCGAAAATGTTTTCATATCCCTTAGTATCCACATCGATCACACCGGAGCCCGGATCTTCTATTACAACTTTGTCCCAAAGTTTGATAGTCTTGCCCCGGATCGCAGAACTGCCTCCATCTGCGATGACGTAATCGATCCCATTTGCAATGTTGACTTCGCCTGCATTGGAAAAAATACCATATGTATTTCCTTCAGCAGTAACTTCTCCGCTGCTGATCTCGATGTCTCCGCTATCCGAATATATTCCGGCCTGATTGCCTGCAGCCTTAAATGAGCCTTCCGCCAATCTGATCTTACCTGTTCCGTAAATGCCGTAACCGGTTTCTCCTTTTGCTTTAATGACTTT
>JAZOAJ010000036.1:0-2151 GCA_045595385.1 Lachnospiraceae bacterium
GGCCGTTCCTTCCCGGATATGTGAACAAAGACGCAGGCGAAAGAGGAGCAAAGGATTACCGCAGGAACAGCTGTCTTGACCTGGAAACGTTCACCGCCATCCTGATCAGGTGCGTCCTTTTCTACAACAATCATCACTACATGCATGAATACCAGCGCACGGAGGATATGCGAAATAACAACATTCCGGCCATTCCGATTCACTTGTGGAACTACGGCATATCCCATGTATCGGGGACGTTTAAGAAGGTGTCCAAGGATGCCTGCATCGAGGCATTGCTCCAAAAGGCGGATGCAACTGTAACCGGAAAGGGCATCCATCTGGACGGGCTGTACTACATCTGCGAGGAAGCCGTCGCCGAAAAGTGGTTCGAGAAGGCGCGCATCAGCGGAACCTATACGATACCAGTACGGTATTCCTCCCAGTCCTGTGATACCATCTACTGCAAGAGAAAGGACGGCTCCTATGTGTCCTGCTCTCTTGCTCAGGCATACCAGAAGTACAGAAATTATTCCAAAGATGCTCTTGAGCAGGCTCATGAAAATGATTTGAACACAGCCGCAGCTCACAGGCAGAATGAGGATCAGGCCTTTGCCGACCTGGTCAGTTTCGCGGATTCCCAGGCTGAACACTGCAAGAAAGAGGGGAAAAGCGGAAATGCCATCATCAAGGCGCTGAACAGGCACTCCATTGACGTAAACAGAAAGGCGGAGCAGCAAGAACTCAGCGGAACGGCAAAGGCGAAACAGGAACAGGCTGCATTGGGCCTGAACACGGGCAGCGATGATGGTAACAGGCCTGTCACTGACACGAAGCCGAAGTCCTATGATGCAGTTTCAGACGAAATTGATCGGATGCTCGCAGACATCGGAGCAGCTGAGCGGATCGATTTCCCGGACAGCGAACAGACCAAACCGGAATAGGAGTTTAAATGGCCCTTAAAACAGCGCCGGCAAAATACCGCGAAAAGACCGCCATCACAGAGTTTCTGGGCAATCCGCTGATAGCGGCGCTTCCTGACGGGATTTCTCAGGCAGAGATGCTCCGGAAGCTGATGAAAATGCCTCCGTTTTCTGCGAATGATCGGCACGCTGAACGTTCCACTCGGCTGGATCTGCTCAGCAGGATAAGCACCATCCATATCCCGTATGCGCAGGATCTTTTTATCTCGCGCAGTCTTTCCAGATGCATCAGCTGGGGGTATGTATCAAGGAACCCGATGCCATTCGATGTTACATCAGGGGTTATGGAGGCAAATCATATTGCCGTGACTCCCGATCTGGGCAATTACCTGCAGGAAACGGTTTTTCCTGTCCACGGATTCTCGGTGCTGGGTATCTCAGGCGTAGGAAAAACCTGTTCGGTGCTGAATGCTCTGTCGTTTTACCCTCAGGTCATAAAGCACACGGAGTACAATGGCGTTCCCTTCCATTGCTCTCAGCTGGTCTGGCTCAGGGTGGACTGTCCCGGAGATGGTTCTCCAAAAGGTTTGTGCATCGCCATTCTTCGCCAGTTAGATGCAGTTCTGGGCACGAATTACGGTTCCGAAGTCACCGACAGAATCGGCAAGGACGCATTGACTTCCAGAGTGTCGCAATGCCTCTGCTCGCATCACCTTGGGGTGCTCGTTATCGATGATATCCAAAATCTGACAGCCGTAAAGGAGGACACGACATCTGTCATGCTGTCCTTTCTGATATATCTGATGGAGACGCTTGCCATACCGGTTGTCATGGTCGGAACGCCTAAGGTTCTTTCCCTTTTCCAGCAGGAGTTTCAGCTGGCGAAGCGGGCTACCGGGGACGGAACTGTGCGCATGAATCTGTTACCTGAGAACAGCAAGGAATGGAACCGGTTCATCAAGGGTATCTGGCGCTATCAGTTTCTGTCCGCGGAGGTGGCGCTGACACCGGAGATGAATACAGCATTCTACCGCGAGAGCGTCGGCAATCCGTTTCTGTGCGCGCTCCTTTACAAACTGGTTCAGGACGATGCCATCACAAGCGGCGATGAGACCTTCACTGTCGATGACGTCAGGAAAGTGGCCGGCGAAAAACTTTGCATCACGACAAGAATGAGAACAAATATGCTCAGCGGCAATGATGAGGAACTTCGCAGTTATGAACTGATGTGGCAGGCTCCTCAAATACC
>JAZOAJ010000037.1:0-2240 GCA_045595385.1 Lachnospiraceae bacterium
TCGCATCAGCAATCGGCTGTGTATGCCTCTTCCTCTTCGACCTTGACAAGAAGTATGATGTCATCGTTAAGGACCTCGAGGAAGGCAAGTGGAAGGGCACAAGCGAGCACGGCGATCTCTAAACAGAAACTCCTTACCTAAAAAACCTATATATTTGCTGATGAATATCAGGCAGCAAAATGAAAAGGACCGCAGGGGTCCTTTTCGTTTGTCTGTATTTTGCAGCCGCCGGAGTAATGGCTTGCTGTGGTTTGCCGTTCAGATATGATGAGATGCAGGTGCAGCAGCGATGAGCTTGCGGTGCTCCGATGCAGAAACACCATATTGCTTCCTGAATGCCTTGGAGAAATAGTCGCCGGAGTTGTATCCGATGATCTCAGAAATCTGATCGAGAGACAGATCAGTGGTCTCAAGGAGTGCCGTTCCTGCCTGGAGCTTGAGATCGGTGATTATGTCTATGAATTTCCTGCCTGTCAGCTGGAGAATAAGGCGCGACAGGTATGAACTGTTGTAATTGAATTCCTTCGCAACGGATTCGAGTGTTGCTGTGCGGAAGTTCTTCTGTATATAGTCGAGCAGGCTGAGCCTGTCAGCCTGAATGGCATTCTTTACATCATCGCTGTAGAAGTGGATGTCAGCGTTGTAGTTCTCGAGCACAGCGGACATGAATACACTCAGCCAGCTGATGCAAAAGCTGAAAGAATAATACTTATCAGTGCGGTTCTCATATGAAATATGGCGGACCGCTTTTTTCATGCTCTCACTATTGCCTGAAGGGATAAAGAGGTAATTGGGAGTATCCTTCCTGTACAGAATGTTCTGAATATATGTGGAGACAAGATCACGGCGCAGAAGGACGACCGCAAATGCTGTTTTGAACGCATCTTTTGTCATGGAAAGGTTTACTACGAATGAGTCGTCATCAAGGACGAAAGCCTCGTGGCGTGTATTCGGCGCAACAATGCATACATTGCCTTCCGCCATTCTTATCATCTCATCTTCGACCTGCAGAGAGCACGTTCCTTTATAGACATAGGTGATCTCGAAAAAGTCGTGCTCATGCATCCCCTGCTTTGCATAATTCTCGTGCAGAAAAACCCTGAACATTACGTTCTTCGAGAAAAGCGATTCCGAGAGGTAACCAAAAGCATCTTCCCATTCGGTCGCCATCTTTGCATGTTCAAGCGGATAAAGCGATTCGAAGAAAAGATCCATGAATTCCCTGTCCGTAATGGACTCAATATCCTCAGGAAACGGATTTACATATTTATCTGTCAGCCTGTCCGGATGAAGCTCAAGTATCCGGTCGCATACGACGGGTATTGTGGTGCAGCTGCCAAAGCGCCTGTAATGAAGCGCGAGCTCATTTCTTATGACCGAAAGCGGGACGAAAAAACTCATATCTGGACTTCCTCTGGCAGAAACAGAAGACATAGACACCATTCGTACAGGTAAAAAAAGTGCGGGTAAGTGCCAATCTCATCATGTTCTGCATTCATGATGCATGTGCAACAATATAGCTACAATATAGCAGAAAACGGAAAGGAGTTATAGCTATGATCGACATTTTCCAGTATCCGGAGATCACATTTCCTGAGGGTTTCCTCTTCGGGGCAGCGACTGCAGGACAGCAGATAGAGGGTAATAACTGCTCGCAGTTCGATGATCCGCGCATCTTCCCTCATGGCAAATTTTTCCAGCCTGCGGGTGTTGCCTGCAACAGTTACGAAATGTATGACAGGGATATCGCTCTTCTCAAAGAGCTGGGACTGAACGCTTACAGACTGTCTGTGGAATGGTCGAGGATCGAACCTGAGCAGGGCGTATTCAATGAAGAAGCAGTTGAGCACTACAGAAAGCAGCTCAGCGATATCAAAGAAGCCGGTCTCAAGGTCTGCCTGACTCTTTTCCACTTCTCACATCCTGTATGGTTCCAGGATCTCGGGCATTTCACCACCCTGGATCAGATGGATGCATGGAAGGAGTATATAGACTACATCGTTCCGAAGCTCGAAGAGTACGTTGACCTCTGGTTCGTCATCAATGAGCCGAATCTTCCATACAGATACAGCATGGCAGAGAGACTCAATCTGATGGAATATCACGCGGCAGGATATCACATCGTCAAGAAGTACTCAGATAAGCCGGTAAGCTCGGTACTCGCATATTCGCTCAAAATGCCGTACCGCGGGCACAATGACATGCTGGACAACGCGCTTTGCGCAGTCTCTGATTATATG
>JAZOAJ010000038.1:0-5033 GCA_045595385.1 Lachnospiraceae bacterium
CTCTTAAAAACACTGAAGCCGCAGTCTTTTACGACATCTGAAATGTTGATGAGCTCCATGCCGAAACGTGTGTCGGGTTTGTCGGAGCCGTAGCGGTCCATTGCCTCCTGCCATGTCATCCTCGGGATCGGAAGCTGTACATCGATCCCTAAACAGTCCTTCCATACATGGGCGATCAGCCTTTCGTTAAGTTCCATTACAGTGTACTGGTCTGCAAATGAGAACTCCATGTCAACCTGGGTGAACTCGGGCTGTCTGTCTGCACGAAGGTCCTCATCACGGAAACATCTTGCGAGCTGGAAATATCTGTCATAACCGGAGCACATCAGCAGCTGCTTATAGATCTGAGGTGACTGCGGAAGTGCATAGAAGTTCCCGGGATGGACACGGCTCGGTACCAGATAGTCCCTGGCTCCTTCGGGTGTGCTCTTGCACAGCATGGGAGTCTCTATCTCAAGGAATCCTTCCGAATACATGAAATCCCTGATGCTCTTTGTGACTTTGCTCCTGAACATTATCATCTTCTGGAGGTCAGGGCGCCTGAGATCCAGATATCTGTATTTCAATCTGAGTTCGTCCTTTGTCTGTATGCCCTCCTCGATATGGAACGGAGGTGTAAGCGCTTCTGAAAGTATGCGAAGCTCTTGCACCTTGATCTCTATGCTGCCGGTTGCAAGGTTTTCATTTACAGCGCCTTCCCTGGCCTGCACAAGTCCGTTTACCGCGATGACGAATTCGTTTCTCAGCGTGCCTGCTTTTTCATAGCCTTCAGTTCCTATGGTATCCTCATCAAAAACCAGCTGGATAAGACCGGAACGGTCCCTCAGATCAACGAATATGAGACTTCCGAGGTTCCTGCGTTTATTCACCCAACCCATGAGTGTTACTGTCTGACCTGCCATCTGCGCCGTAACTTCAGCACATCTGTGGCTTCTTTTCATGCCTGACATTGAATCTGCCATTTTTATTCTCCTTTTATAACAGACGCTATCTCGCCCAGTGCGCATTCCGTCTGGGTGCCGTCGTCCATGTTCTTAACATTAACTCTGCCGCTTGCGATCTCATCCTCGCCAATGATCACTACATGGCCGGCATGTATCTTGTTAGCATATTTCATCTGAGCCTTGACGCTCCTGTCAAGATAATCAGTCTCGACAGATATTCCCGCATCCCTGAGGGATGTGATGAGCTTGAATGCTTCAGTCTTAACATCACCCATCATGCCGACGTACAGCTGCGGAGGAACAACTCCGCCAAGATCCACACCCTGAAGATTCAGGAAGTAGATGATACGCTCTATTCCCATTCCGAATCCTGCGGAAGGGATGTCGAGTTTGCCGTCGATCTCATGCACGAGATTGTCATAACGGCCACCGCCGCAAAGCGTGAAACCGTCTTTGTTGACGAACTCGAAAACGGTCTTTGTGTAATAGTCCAGTCCCCTTACGATGCCGGTATCTATACTGTAGCTGATACCGATCCCGATAAGGATGCGCTGCAGTTCTTCGAAATGTGTACTGCACTCCTCACAGAGGTAATCAATGGTCCTGGGAGCGCCTTCAACAATGGCCTTGCATCCGGGTTCCTTGCAGTCTATTACCCTTAACGGGTTTTTCTCCATCCTCGTCTTACAGGTCTCGCATAGTCCGTCCCTGTGCTGGTTCAGATATCCGAGCAACGCTTTGTTATACTCTTTCCTGCAAACCGGACATCCTATGGAGTTGATGTGCACTTCAATATCTTTAAGACCCAGTTTCTTTATGATCGTGCTGACAAGACTGATGAGCTCAGCCTCGATGAGCGGAGATTTTGATCCGATCATCTCAACACCAAACTGGTGATGCTGGCGGAGCCTTCCGCTCTGCGGCTTTTCATATCTGAATGCAGGTGTGATATAGAACACTTTCGTAACACCGCTCTCTGCGTACATGCTGTGCTCAAGATACGCCCTTATCGCTCCCGCAGTTCCTTCCGGCTTCAGTGTAATGGACCTGCCGCCCTTGTCCTCGAAGGTATACATTTCCTTCTGTACAACATCTGTTGTCTCGCCTACACCCCTCTGGAAGAGCACTGTGTGCTCGAATTCGGGTGTCATTATCTGCTTGATATTGTAAAGATCAGCTGTTTCCTTGCAGATCTGCTCGATGACCTCGCGCCTGTGCATGTCATCGCCGTACCAGTCAGCTGTACCTCTCGGTGCCTGTGTTATCATTTTAATCTCTACTCCAATCCATGTGTTATGCGTTCATTTCTGATCGTGGTCGCTCCTTCGTGTCCCGGGTAAACGACAGTTTCCGCGGGAAGCGTGAGAAGCTTTGTCCTGATCGAATCCATGAGAGCTTTCTCGCTGCCTCCCGGGAAATCGGTCCTGCCCCATGAAAACCTGAACAGCGTATCTCCTGCGAACAGGACATTTTCATCTTTCATGTAAAAGCATATGCCGCCGGGCGTATGGCCGGGGGTATGGATAACATTAAACTCCATACCGCTGATCTCTATGGTCTCTCCACCCTCGAGGATCACGTCTTTATCTCCCAGTTCAACTGAGAGGCTTTTGCTCATGTTAAGATCCGGGTCTTCCAGCATCTTCACATCAAGCCTGTGTATGTAAATGGGAATGTCATACTTCTCTTTTATTTCCCTGACCGCGCCTATGTGGTCAAAATGCGCATGAGTCAGAAAGATCGCAGCAGGCTTAAGTCCCATGTTCTCTATGCTCGCGGCAAGAAATGCCCCGTTATCTCCCGGATCGATGATGACCGTTTCTTTTATGTCTTCATCATATATCAGGTAGCAGTTGGTGCCCATCATGCCAAGCCTTGCGCAGCTGATCTTTATCTCTCCCATAATTACCCCTAACCGGCGTTTCAGCCTTTTGTTCTAGTAACGTCCGCGACGCCGTCTATCAGCCTGAGTTTGTCAATTATCTTCTCGAGTTCATTCCTTGATGAGATGTCAAACCCGATATCGATCGTTGCTTCCTGTCTCTTGTTGACACGGGCATTCATGCTGGTGACGTTGAGATCAAGTTCAGACATGATCCTTGAAATATCAACGAGCATGCCGGTCCTGTTGAATCCGAACACGCGGACCTCTACTCCGTATTTTTCATCCTTGAATGCCGACTGCGGTTTATCCCACTGGGCATCTATAAGCCTTGCACGGTCCACACTTGACAGAGTTATTATGTTGTCACAGTCGGTCCTGTGGATGGTCACGCCTCTGCCCCTTGTGACAAATCCTACTATGTCATCTCCCGGAACAGGGCTGCAGCATTTTGCGAACCTGACTGCAACATCGTGAATGCCCCTTACAACTATGCCGTTTCCGGTGTTCCTTCCCGATGTATCCCTTTCCTGTGACGGATTTGATGCCCTGAGAACGTCGTCATCGGTCATTTCCGTCTTTTTGTTCTTCTTCTTGAACTCTTCATAGAGACGGTTAATGACCTGGCCTTCCTTGAGCCCGCCGTGTCCGACTGCGGCAAGCACCGAATCCCAGTCCCTGCAGCTGTACTTGGAAAGCACGGCCTGGACATACTCCGGCGCAAATAAGCCCGGTTCATTGATGCCCTTTGCCTTCAGGTACTTATCTACAAGTTCCTTGCCTCTGGCAATGTTGTCTTCCTTGTTGGCTGTCCTGAACCACTGGTTGATCTTTGATCTTGCCTGTGAACTCTTGACTATGTTCAGCCAGTCCATGCTGGGACCTTTTGAGTTCTGGGAGGTGATGATCTCCACGCGGTCACCGTTCTGAAGCTTGTAGTCAATATTAACTATCTTTTCATTGACTCTTGCGCCGACCATTCTGTTTCCTACAGCAGAATGGATGCTGTAAGCGAAATCTATCGGAGTTGATCCGACGGGAAGAGTCTTAACATCGCCCTGAGGAGTAAAACAGAAAACATCGTCTGCGAAAAGGTCCAGATCACTCTTTAGGAATGACATGAACTCCTGATTGTCTGACATTTCCTGCTGCCAGTCGAGTATCTGCTTAAGCCAGCTCAGTTTTTCTTCCTCGCTGGGCTTTAAAGTCCTGTCATTTATCTTCTTGCCTTCTTTATATTTCCAGTGGGCAGCGATTCCGTACTCTGCAGTTGTATGCATTTCATGAGTACGTATCTGAACCTCAAAAGGCTGTCCGGTATGGCTGATCAGCGTTGTATGCAGCGACTGGTACATGTTTGCCTTGGGCATCGCTATGTAATCCTTGAATCTTCCGGGGATCGGCTTATATACCTCGTGGAGTATTCCGAGTGCTGCATAGCAGTCCTTCAGCGAATCCACGATGATCCTTACTGCAAAAAGGTCATATATCTGATCCAGTGACTTGTTCTGGTTCACCATCTTTCTGTAGATACTGAATATATGTTTTACTCTTCCTTCCACATCACACTCGATCCCGGCATCATCCATGTGCTGTCTGACTATCTTCAGCATTTCCCTGATGAAGTCATCAGTTGTTGCCTTCCGGAGCGCGAGTCCTTCAACAAGGCTGTAGTAATTATCAGGATCAGAGTACTTGAACGCAAGATCGTCCAGTTCTGTCTTTATCTTGCTGATACCGAGTCTGCCGGCGATGGGGGAATATATCTCCATTGTCTCCACCGCTTTTTCAAGCTGTTTTGCCCTGCCCATGTACTGGAGCGTCCGCATGTTGTGGAGCCTGTCGGCAAGCTTTATTATGATGACTCTTATGTCGTTAGCCATCGCAAGAAGCATCTTTCTCAGATTCTCAGCCTGTATCTCTACCTTGTCGGAAGTATACTTGATCTGTGTCAGTTTAGTGACGCCGTCAACAAGCTCAGCGATCTCTTCATCGAACTGTGTGCGAAGATCGTCCAGTGTAACATCTGTATCTTCAACCACATCATGGAGTATGCCTGCCGCTATGCTCTTGATGTCCATGCCCAGATCCGAAAGGATGATCGCTACCTCAAGCGGATGGATGATATATGGTTCGCCGGACTTTCTCTTTTGATCTTTATGAGCGTCTTTGGCGATGTGGTAAGCCTTTTCAATGATGCCCACATC
>JAZOAJ010000039.1:0-2051 GCA_045595385.1 Lachnospiraceae bacterium
GAAAAAGTTGCAGTATCCCGTAAAGATCGATAAGCCGAATCCCAAACTTGCCTCGATCATTATTTCCCAGTATGGCGGTCCGGACGGAGAACTGGGTGCATCCCTGCGCTATCTTTCCCAACGCTATTCTATGCCCTTTGATGAACTGAAAGGTCTTCTGACGGACATCGGCACAGAAGAATTGGGCCACCTGGAAATGGTCGGTGCCATTATTCACCAGCTCACCAGGAATATGAAGGATTCTCAGATCCAGGACAGTAACTTCGCCGCATACTTTGTGGACCATACGGCAGGTGTTTATCCCACTTCTGCTTCCGGCTTCCCCTGGAGCGCTGCCAGTATGCAGGTCAAGGGCGATCCCATCACCGATTTAACGGAGGATCTGGCCGCCGAACAGAAAGCCAGAACCACCTATGACAATATTCTTCGCCTTTCCGATGACCCGGATGTCAATGATGTGATCAAATTCCTGCGTCAGCGGGAAGTGGTCCATTTCCAGCGATTCGGTGAAGCCATCCAGCTCCTGCGGGAAAAACTGGACCACAGAAATGTGTATTATATGAATCCAGCGATCGATCTGTAAGACATGACCTGCTTCTGCAGGTCATACATATTTCTACTGGACGAAAATACCATCCGATGATATAATAACCAAAATCTGGTTATGGAGGAATGAAATGACCAAGCTTCTTTTGCGACTGTTCGTAAAAAACGGTCAGAATACCAAAGATCCCGCAGTGCGAACGGCAGTCGGAAAGCTCTCCGGCACGGTTGGGATCGTTTCCAACCTGCTGCTGTTTGCTATCAAGCTGATCGTGGGTATCTTTAGCGGTTCTGTGGCCGTCACAGCCGATGCCATGAATAACCTTTCCGATACAGCCAGCGCTATCGTTACCCTGATCGGCTTCCGTCTGGCGGAAAAGCCTGCTGATGAACACCATCCTTATGGCCATGCCCGCTATGAATACCTTTCCGGTCTGGCTGTGGCGGCGCTTATCATTGTGATCGGCTTCGAGCTGGCAAAGACCTCCGTGGAAAAGATATTCTCCCCTGCCCCCGTCAGCTTTACCGTACCTGCTTTGTTACTGCTGTTGTTATCCGTGGTGATCAAGCTGTGGTTATGTCTCTTTAACCGTACATTAGGCAAGCATATTGCATCCCAGACGCTGATGGCCACCGCGGCTGACTCTCGAAACGATGTCATCGCCACTTGTGCCGTTCTTTTGAGCGCCGTTGTTTCCATGCTGACGGATGTGTCGATTGATGCCTTCCTGGGCCTGGGCGTTGCCTGTTTCATCCTGTTCAGCGGTGTCAGCCTCGCAAAGGAGACCATCAGTCCGCTCCTGGGAGAGAATGCCTCCCCCGAACTGCAGGAGCTGATCATTCAGGTCATCACGGAGGAAGCAATGGTCCTTGGCTACCATGACCTGATGGTCCATGACTACGGCCCAGGCCAGCGTTTTGCCAGTATTCATGTGGAGATGGATCAATCTGCCGATCCTCTGCTATGCCATGAGCTGATCGACAATATGGAAAGAAGGTGCCTCCAGCGCCATAATGTGCATCTCGTGATTCACTATGATCCGGTGGTCACAGACGATCCAGAGTTGATTCGTCTTCGGGATCTGGTCAGTGAGATCCTTATGGAAACCGACAATCGGATCACGATTCATGATTTTCGCATGGTCCCAGGCCAAGAGCAGACAAATCTGATCTTTGATATCGTATTGCCGCCGGAGCTGATGGGGCAGCAAAAAAACATTCACTCCAGCCTGGATGCCTCCCTTGCTGAAAAGGAAGCCAAACGATACTATACAGTCGTCACATTCGATATGGCATCCTTCAATGCATAAGCCTTGCATAACCGATCCCTTTGTGCTATACTCAAGAAAAAACAAGGATGGTACATGTATGAACCGAGAGAATAAGCGTATGTCCTTCGAAAAGGGCTATTATAAGACCCATGCCTGCAACGAATCCTTCAACTGCAAACTCTGCGGACGCCTTGTGGTGCCGGAGGGCGCATCGTCCGAGCACCGCAACCACTGCCC
>JAZOAJ010000040.1:0-2567 GCA_045595385.1 Lachnospiraceae bacterium
CCAGCACCTTTGACAGCCTAAGAAGTGTTTCCGCGTCAGGCATCGTGCGGTTCGTTTCCCAATGAGAAACCGCCTGAAGTCGGATCGTAGCCATGTCGTTCTGTGAGCCAAGGAGTTGTTCCTGAGTATTGTCTTCCTAAGACCGCTTGGCCTCCGACTTCCAGCACCTTTGACAGCCTAAGAAGTGTTTCCGCGTCAGGCATCGTGCGGTTCGTTTCCCAATGAGAAACCGCCTGCCTTGACACGTTCATAGCCTCCGCCAACGCGTCCTGCGTCAACCCTTTTGCCTTTCGCGCATCCCTGATCTGCTCGCCAATGTTCATCCTGCATTCCCCTTTAACAATTGGTTCTTCACGTTTTCTTAGGGGGAAAAAGAAGAAAAGGGTTGCAAAAAGAGCACAGAAGACTTCTAATTGTAGTTACCACACAAACAAGAAGGAAGTCAAGCTATGCTCCAAGAAGAGGATATCGCACTCGAGCTGAAATGTCAACAGTATGTATGTAAATGCTACATGCGGGACTGGGAAGAAAGACAGTCAGTTCTGCTGTTTGAGAGTAAACGGGAAACGAGGGACGTGCGCTGCCCGCATTGTCATGGGAAAGTATATGTGGATGGTTATGGAAACGCAACGCTGAAAGATATGCCTGTGTGGTACGGGATGGCGCAAGAACTGAGTTTTATGAGTCACCGATACGAGTGTACACAATGCGGTAAAAAGTTTACTGAGGATATTCCGCTGCGACATCCCGGGACAAAAGTGACGGAACGGGCTGCGCGATGGATTCAGGCAATGCTGCGATTCAAGGTGTCGATCCGGTCGATCCAGAAGCTGACGGGCATACATTGGGAAACGATCCGGAACCTGCACTTGGAGATCATGGAAGATACGTTGGAGCAGCACATGGCCGAGCTGAAGGCGGGCGGCTACCGACCCAAGTATCTGGCGGTAGATGAGTTTTCAATCCGCAAAGGACACAGCTATGCAACTTGCGTAATGGACTTGGAAACAGGGGAAGTGCTCTGGGTTGGTGAAGGACGAAGCAAAGACGACTTTGAGAAGTTTTTCAAAGAAACAGAGCCTGACTTCCTAACAGAGGTCATGGCTGTAGCCATGGACATGAATGCGTCTTACCATTTGGCAGTGAAGGAGCATTTACCACAAGCGCAGATTGTGTATGACCGTTATCACATGCAGGCGCAATTTGGAAAGGACGTATTGGGAGCTGTCCGCCTCTGCGAGGCGAGAGCGCACAAAGAACGAGCCCTGGCGATAAAAGAAACAATTGAACATCTGCAAGGGGAAGAACATAAACGCGCAAAGGAAGAAGCCCGCCGGGAGCAGCAACAATACAGCAAAATAAAAAAGCTGCGCTGGACGTTGCTGACGAAAGCTGATTCTCTGTCAGGATCGAAAGCAGCTCATTTGGCTGAGATCCTTGATTCTCATTCCGACTTGGCGGTTTGTTATGCAATGAAAGAAGAAATGTGCAGTCTCTTTGATTTGCGTGATCCGGTTGCTGCAGAAATGGGCTGGAAAAAATGGTTCGCTGCCGCAAAGGAAAGCGGTATTCCGGCTCTCGTCAAATTCGCAGAGCTGAAAGAAAAACGGATAGATGGCTTGATCGCTCATGCCACCTATCCCATCTCAACCGGCAAACTTGAGGGCTTTAACAACAAAATCAAAGTTGCCAAACGTCTCGCTTATGGCTATCGGGATAATCACTTCTTTTTCACTCTTGTCAGATTTCTTTCTGTTCCTCTCCCTAACTTTCCGTGAAGAACCTTTTTAACGGGCACACTTGACATATTTGCCTGTTTCCAGTAGACTGAACTGACGGGGAATATAGCAGCTAACGCGCAAAGCCGGATTTTATAAATACATTTCTCGGAGGAGAAGATGAAAAAGCAGGAAAAAATCGATCTCATTGCATCCAGCATCGGGAACGGACAAATCGTTCGCATGTATTACAAATATGATGAAAACTACTGGTATTTCTATCCGCATGCGGTGAATGAGCATTTATGGCTTGGACAGGAAGAAAATGATTTTCAGCTGAACGGTTACCAGATCAGAAAAATCTCCGATCTGATCAAGGCAGAGATAAAGGATGATCTTTGCGCAAAGATCAATGTATGGAAAGGGATTGTTGACGGTATTCATGCTCCTGAAGTGGATATCACATCCTGACAGGCAGTTTTCAGCTCCAAAGCCTTACAGGGCGCATGCGTCATCATCGAGGACGAAAACAACGGAGTGTTCCGGATCGGTTTTATCAAAAGAGCGTGCACAAGGTATGTTTCCATGTATCATTTCGGCTCGAATGGACAGTTTGATGAAGAGCCGTATAAGTTCCCGTATTCCAGGATCACGAGCGTCGCATGGAACACGAGGTACTCCAAGACCTGGCACGAATATCTAAAAGCACATGATATGATACCGAAGTTTTGACAACCCAGCAAATATGATCAGAGAATCTCGTTGATCATCTGTTTACAAAAGTAAAACAAGGATCTTTTCAAAGGGAGTAATAGAATGAGAAGACTAATGACAATACTGATGGCGGTA
>JAZOAJ010000041.1:0-5039 GCA_045595385.1 Lachnospiraceae bacterium
GTTTATGACAAAACCCTGAAAGCTGAAGACATACATGCGGTCGTGCGGCATGTGCGAACACTGATGGAAAAAGATTACGGAATAGTGTTTAAGTGCTCTCTGTCAGCAGCCGTTACCAACATCAATGACATACCGAAGGCATTTCAGGAGACTCTTGATCTTTTCCGTTTTGTACGTGCAATTGACAGCAATGTGCGCTTTATTTCCGCGGATGACATGAAGAACTCTCCCACTTTCCTGATAAAAGACAAATATCTTAAGCAGCTTCAGATCCTTTCCGGAACACTTCTGCTCGGAAAATATGATCTGGTTCCGGGCATGGTAGACACGATGCTCGAAGAACATGTTGCTCCGCTGAGGCAAAATTTCAGCATGGCAAATGAAAGGCTTCAGTGCATTAACAACATTCGGCATGAAACTCCCCTGCCAGCCCATCTTTGCAAAGAAGACATCCGTACATTCCATGACAGGCTAAGCAAGGCTGACTCCATTACAGCACTCAGTCAGGCCGCACGTGAAGAATTTTCCATGCTTCAGTCTGCTGATATTGCTGACTCCATCGTGGAAAAAGCCCAGGATTATATTGCCGAACAGATCTCTAACGATATGCTGTCTGTACCGGAGATTGCAGAGCATGTCGGCGTCAGTGTTCAGCATCTTTCAAAGAGATTTAAGGAAAGTACGGGCATGACGATGGTAGAATACATTAATCTTTACCGTATCAACAAAGCCAAAGACCTTCTTGCTTCCACCAGTATGAACCAGTCTGAAATAGCTGAAAAGGCCGGTTACTGCAACAATGTGACTTTCAACAGGAACTTCAAGAAATATGTCGGCTGCACTCCTTCTGAATACAGATCGAGAAGCTGATCCATATCAGGAACAGAAAAAAGACCGGGTAAGCAGTAAGCTTATCCGGTCTTTTCCAGGAGATGATAATATGATGATCAGAAAATCAGTGTATGTGTTCCGCCAATATACTGTCCGTCAGGCCAGGGGAATCCGTCTCTTGCCTTGGGATCCACTGAATTGAGGATCTCGGGCGGCATGATGTTAAGGTCAGGTCTGTTGGAAGCGAATGTGCATCCGTCAGGGACAGGCAGCTTGTAAAGTCTTGCAGCATTTCCGCCGACGATCAGGTTGATCTCATCCTGTGTGCACAGGTTCAGGTCTTTAAGTCTGTGTGCCTGGTGTGTTGCCCATCCGAGCCAGTCAGGCTGGTAATTTGTTGCTTTTGTCTGTCCCCATATCCAGTTGTTCCTGTTGTATGAGAACTTATTGCTTTCGGACATCTTTGTGCCAAAAGTGATCTGCGGATACCAGAGATGTGATCCTGTGTCGCCGCCGCCCCAGATGAGCTTTGCAGCGCCAAGGTCTTCTTCTCTGAGCGCGAACTCGTAGTACTCTGCTTTCCAGTAGCCTGTCTCAAGATATACATTCTCGAAACGTGCAGCCATGTCAACAGCCTTCTCGATATCTTTAGCCTTGCTGCCGCCGCCGTGTGCGATGATCAGTTTGAACTTCGGATATTTGGAGCAAAGGCATGCCATCATTGTCAGAGGATCTTCAAGGTTGAATGAAGAAAACTCGTGGAAATAGCAGGGGATGTCATACTCGATACAGAACTCGGCTGTCTTGCACCACTCTGTGAAACGCTCCTGCTTGGTCGGCATGTCACGTACGCATCCGAGCGATCCGGGTGAGAACTCACCGACACCTACAAAGAACTCCTTGTAGGGACCTGTGAAATATCCCTCAAGTTCCTTGATGGCATCATCGATGTTCCATTTCCTGATGCCCTTCATCGCATCAAGACGGAGTTCTGTCTCAACTGCGCATGTACGGAACTTGTCCGGATGGTCTGCACAGATCTGGGCATAATGGTTAGAATGTGTTCCGTTGAAGCTGGGAAGGAGGATACCCATGTCCACGCCATATACCTGCATGTCATAAAGAGCTTCCTTTGAATTGTCTACTGACTCAACTTCCTGGTTAAATCCCGAAACTTTGCTGTCTTTGGCGGTAACATCTTTCTTCCCGCAGTGGATGTGGCCGTCAACTACAAATCTGCCTATTTTCATGTTTCCTGCTCCTCTCTTATAAATATCTCTTATAATTATTGATAGATTAACTTCGCATTTCTGCTTTAACTCTTTTTAAAATATATCGTGATTCAGTTTTCCAGTCTAATTTATTTTCATTATATTTCCATAACCATTGTTTATCCCCGCATAAATTATTTTTACTACTTCCAAATGCAGGTTCATTTATAATCATTACAGAAATGTAAAGGAGGGTCTGCATATGAAGAACCCTTTATCTGTGCGGAGCAGTCTTGCCGGCTGCGGCGTCTTCAAAGAACTTGCGGAAAGAAAAGCTGTACTGGAATCACAGGGCATAAATGTCTATGACCTCAGCATTGAGATGCCAGACATGCCTCCATCGCTCGACATACGGGAATCTGTCTCCGGTTCTGCGCTAAAGGCATGGAATTACTCCTATTCTCTCGGTGACATGCCTCAGCTTCTGGACGCCGTCTTTTCATGGTATCACACCAGATATTCCATCACCCTTGATCCCGATACCGAGATCATGACTGCTGAAGGTAAGGAAGATGCATTATCATTCCTTCTGAATGTACTGACGGACCCGGGCGATACGGTTCTTGTTACCGATCCATGCAGTCCTTACTACCTTTCAATAATAAGGCTTGCCGGATGCACACCCGTCTTTATGCCGCTTAAGGAGGAAAATGCTTTTCTCCCCATCCTTTCAGATATCAGTCCTGAAGACGCGTCTGCTGCAAAGGCAATGATCATCTCCTATCCCAATGATCCTACAGGAGCAACGGCACCGGACAGTTTTTATGAAGAACTCATAAAATTCGCCTCGGACAGTGATATAGCGGTAATACACGACAACTCATACAGTGACATCTCGTATGACGGGGTCACCGGAAAGAGTTTTCTTTCTTTTGAAGGCGCAAAAGATATCGGCGCTGAGATCAATTCACTTTCTTCAACATATTCCGCGTACGGAATGAAAGCTGCTTTCATATTAGGGAACGCAGACATCATATCTGCATGCAAAACACTTAAAGGCAGCATATCTAAAGGATCGTTTTATCCTGTGCAGTACGGTATCATCGCAGCACTTACAACTGACCAGTCATGCGTTGAGGAAACCATCAGCCTGTTTGAATACAGAAGAGATACCCTGCTTGAGGCGCTGGCAGGGACCGGTCTTGAGATCGCGCCCTGCAATGGCACACCTTTTATGTGGGCAAAGCTTCCTGCACACATCCGGGATGACAGGGCTTTTGCTCTTGAACTTCTTGAAACTGCCCATGTGCTTGTCACGCCCGGCAGCGCATTCGGAGAATGCGGAAAAGGTCATGTCAGGATTGCATTTAACAGAAGAAGGCCTTTCCTTATAGAGGCATGCGATGCCATGAGGAGGAGCGGCCTGCTCGCGTGATCCATCTGATCATCAGTACAATATTTAAAGGAGGAAACTGTAATGTTTCAAAAGAACTATCTGAATAACAAAGCACTGAGCGAGTGCGCAATGAGTTTCACCAGATTCAGGGATCTCAGGCTTGAACAGACCAGAAAAGTCAAGATGGGTCCGCCCGATCCGATGACCGGCTATCCGGTGCCCATGGACGAGTTCGATGATGAGGGAAATCTTACGCTCCGCTATTATGCTCCTGAGGCAAAAGAGATGTACTACACTCTCGGCACCTATCAGCAGATCAGACGCGTTGAGATGGCAAAACGTCCTGACGGAGTTTTCGAGGGAGTTTTCAAATACGATCCTGATTATGTCGGATTCAGAAAAGTCTGTTTCTATATGGACGGGACTCCTGTGATCAATACAAAACTCCGCGTTCTCACCGGTGGCCAGGCTTTCACCAATTTCATTGAGATCCCCGACCCTGAAGTTCCCGAGATCCTTATCAAAGATGTTCCCCACGGATCCCTTTCCAAAGAAATCTATTACTCGCATGCCCTCGGCGAATGGATGAGATGCATGGTCTATCTTCCGCCTTTATACCATGAAGGAGGAAAATACCCTGTACTCTACCTTCAGGACGGAGCATTGGGATCTGAGCTTACCTGGATGTATGGAACAAAGGTTCCCTATATCATGGACAACATGATCGCGGAAGGAAAGATAGAACCTTTCATAGTAGTAACAAATGATCCGATGATGCAGCTTCCTCACGAACTGGAAGCAGTCGACAATTTCGAAGGTTTTGAAAAAACGATCGTTAACGACTGTGTCCCGTTCATAGACAGCCGTTTCCGCACGAAAGCGGATAAATGGCATAGAGGATTTGCAGGCTTCTCCCTTGGTTCAATGGAGACCACTTACATGGGCGCAAGACATCCCGAGCTCTTCGGCTGGCTCGGCATCTTAAGCGGTTACATAAGACGGCGCGACTCCCACATGGAATATGAGAAAAACCCTTATCTGTTTGACCTGACCGGAGATTATATCCGCGAGAACTATGCCCTGTTTTACAGATGCATGGGAGACGGTGACGGAAATTTTCCTGAATTTCTTGAGGACGACAGATTTCTTGAAAACCAGGGTGCGGATAAAGCCCCTTCATATGTGCGGAAAGTCTACCCCGGCTTCATCCATGACATCAATGTCCAGCGGCGTGAATACAGGGATTTTGCTGAAATGCTGTTTAAATGATCATATATAAATATCTGTTATGGAGGCATTAATAATTGTCATAGGCAGCTTTATTGACAACAAAAATACCGACAGATAAAATTTTTACAAACGGGTTCATTGTGACTAATATGTATATTTGCGATATATCAGTCACTTAAATATGAGCAGTTTACACAAAAAACACGTAGTTTTAGGAGGAGAAAGATGAAAAAACTTGTTGCTTTGATCTTATCATTGGTAATGGTTCTCTCTCTCGCAGCATGCGGCGGCTCTGCTGCACCTGCAACAACAGCTGCACCGGCAGAGACCACAGCAGCACCTGACGCAGCAGACAAGCTTGCAGCTACAGA
>JAZOAJ010000042.1:0-6318 GCA_045595385.1 Lachnospiraceae bacterium
AATGATTATTACTTATTAAATATGGAAAAGCGTTTAAAACGCATTAGGGGGAACAAAAAAATGGCTGAAAACGTAAAGACACCTGAACAGCAAAAAGCAGAGGAAAAAGCAAAAAGAGAACAGCAGAAAAGGGATATCCTGCATTCAGGTCCCTGCTCAAGCCCTTACAAGGATAACTGCCCCTGCACAAATGACTGCGTGCTCCACGGACGCTGCTGTGACTGCATACATAACCACATCCAGAACAGGATAAATGCCGGCGAACCAGCCAAGGATACATCCTGGCTCGTTGCCTGCATGAGGCTTGCTCATGAGGGAAAGTTCGACTGCCTCTACGTTCACAAGAATTCCGAAGCATGACAGAGAAAAAACAACTCGGACTGGATTTTACAGAAGGGCCGATATTACCGCTCCTGGTCCGCTACTGTATCCCGTTCCTGCTTGCAAACATACTTAACAGCCTTTACAACACGGTTGATACCATAGTCATCGGCCAGTTTGTAGGAGGTGTGGGAATAGTTGCGGTAACCATGGGCGGCAAGACGCTGAACATGTTTACCATGATAGGCAACGCCCTTGCAGGCGGAGGCCAGACTCTGATCGCCCAGCTGACAGGAGCTAAGCGCAAGGATGACATCAACAGTACCATAGGCACTCTGTTTTCTACCCTGCTCATCCTGGCCGTTGCCATCGCAGGCATACTCATTGCATGTGCCAGGCCAGTACTGCATCTATTGAACACGCCTGAAGAAGCTCTTCAGGGAGCTTTTTATTACCTTGTCATCACGACTGCCGGCATACCGCTGATGTTCGGATACAATGCCGTCAGCGCAGTCCTTAGGGGAATGGGAGACAGCAAGAGCCCTCTGCTCTTCATTGGGATCGCCGCTGTCTTCAATCTGATCGGAGACATCGTATTTATCGTCATTTTCCACATGGGGGCTGTCGGCACTGCGATCGCCACGGTCATGGGTCAGGGGATCTCGCTGATCTTCTCCATCGTCTATCTGATAAGGCGTAAAGAAAGATTTGGATTTGATTTCCGCCTCAGAAGTTTCCGCATCGACCTGATCAAACTTAAGATCATCCTTAAGATCGGTCTCCCGATGGCGCTCAGGGGGCTGTTCATATCCGGTGCCCAGCTTTTCATGATGAGGTTCATCAATGCGTATGGTGTCGCCCAGGCTGCCGCTTATTCGATAGGCGACAAAGTATATCATCTCTCGAACATATTTGTCATGGCAGTGGCGCAGGGCAATTCCGCCATAATAGCCCAGAACATCGGTGCAGACAGGCGTGACAGGGTGAAGCTTTCAATGAGGGTTACATTTGCCATTTCAATGATAATGGCTGCGATCCTGGCCGCCCTATCGCTTCTGCTGCCAAGGCAGATCTTTTCACTGTTCACTTCAGAGGCGGATGTCCTTGCACTGGCAAGACCGTTCATGGCGGTTGCCGCATTCATATACTTTACATGCGCGCTCCTGGCGACCTATGACGGAGTCGTATCAGGAACAGGCGCTGCAATGCTCTCGTTCCTCGGAGGCTTTCTGGACGGTGTTGTGTTCAGGATCTGCTTCGGATTCCTGTTCGGATGGGGATTCGGTCTCGGTGTGGTAGGATTCTTCGTTGGCGAAGCGCTTGCCCGGTTTGGTCCGATCAGCGTCGGCATGATATACTATCATTCAGGAGCCTGGATGAAGAAAAAGAAACTAATAGAATAGGTTAATAATCGGCTAAACATGCAAAATCAAAGATCATCTTTTGGCGGGACTGACTTTACAACCGGTCCCATTATGCCGATGTTCATAAAATATTTCCTTCCGTTCCTGTTCAGTTTTCTGCTGAACTCTCTTTATAATACAGTCGATACGATCATCATCGGGCACTATGTAGGAAGCAGCGGCATTGTTGCAGTATCCATGGGCGGTAAGATGCTCAGTCTGTTTACGATCGTCGGCTCAGCTTTTGCAGGCGGCGGGCAGATCCTTATCTCACAGCTTAGCGGAGCTAAGCGCAAGGACGACATCAAGGAAGCGATAGGCACACTCCTTACAACCCTGCTTGGCGTATCAGTGGTGCTGGGTATCGTTCTCATAATCTTTTCACGGATCTTCCTGACATGGCTCAACACACCTGCCGAAAGCCTTCAGGACGCCCAGGCTTATCTGATCATTACAAGCGCAGGCCTGCCATTCATGTTCGGTTATACCGCTGTAAGCGCTATATTAAGGGGCAAAGGCGACAGCAGGAATCCTCTGATATTCATTGCCATTGCAGCAGTTGTAAATGTCATTGGAGACCTTATCTTTATCCTGGCTTTCAATCTCGGCGCTGCCGGAACAGCCATTGCTACTGTACTCGGACAGGCTGTTTCACTTATATTTTCGCTTGTATCACTATACCGCAACAGAGTGGCATTTGATTTTGATTTCAAGCTGAAAAGCTTTGCAATTAAGAAAGATAAACTCGCTCATATCACCAGACTGGGGGCTCCTCTGGCGCTCAGATCTTTTTTCATAATCGCCACCATAGTTGTCCTTTCAGGCTACATAAATCTGCTTGGTCTGGCTGAAGCGGCTGCCTATTCGGTCGGCGAAAAGATCCTCAGTCTCGCCAACATGTTTGCATATGCCTCAAATCAGTCAGTTGCCGGTATGGTCGGCCAAAACTATGGGGCTAAAAACAAGGAAAGGATAATAAAGTCCATACGATGCGGAATGATGATAACCCTAGGCGCAGCGGTCATTCTATCTGCTGCCGGCATACTCTGGTCATCGTCTGTATTCCGTCTGTTTACGGATGACCCCGCAGTACTGGCTTATGCAAGACCGTTCATGTTCTTTGCTGCCCTTAATCTGATAATTGCAGCAATACAGGATCCGTTCGATGGATTTGTCACCGGTATAGGAAGGACTGTATTCAGCATGATAGGCGGCATATTGGACGGAGTTGCTTTGAGACTGACATTTACGTTTTTACTTGCATATGCCCTTGGCATGGGACTGAACGGATTTTTCCTGGCAAACGCGCTCTCCCGTCTTGGTCCCCTGATAATAGACCTGTTTGTGTTCTTTAAAGGAAAATGGAAGAAAGAATTAGAGGTTTCAGAATGAAGATTATCGACATGCACTGCGACACCATCATGCATTTTTATGACGGGGAGCATTTAAACGGGATGGAAAATACCCACATCAACCTGGAGAAACTTGTACAGGGCGATTGCCTTGCCCAGTGCTTCGCGATCTTCATACCTACCAATGAATCTGCAGAATATCACGGGATCACAGATGGTCCCGAGGAATACTTTGAGAAAGCTTATGCAGCTTATCTGCGCGAGATGGAACTGTGCAAAGATACCATCCGTCCGGCATTTAGCACGGATGACATACTTGCAAATCGCGAAGCAGGTTTTATCAGTTCAGTTCTGACTGTCGAAGACGGTGTCACTCTTCGCGGCAAGATAGAAAATGTGGACAGGTTCCACGAAATGGGCGTCCGCATGGTCGCGCTCACATGGAATTATGAAAACTCTCTGGGATTTCCCCAGAGCAAGGACCCTGAAAAACACATGCTGGGCCTTAAGCCCTTTGGCATTGAGGCTGTCCGCCGCATGAACGAGATCGGGATCGCAGTCGACGTCTCCCACCTTTCCGAGGGCGGCTTCTGGGATGTTGCAAAACACAGCACCAAACCGTTCGCCGCATCCCACTCATGCTGCAGATCATTAAGTGATGTTTCGAGGAATCTGACCGATGACCAGATCCGTGCGGTCGGCAATGCCGGCGGAACTGTAGGCGTTAATTTCGCAACAAACTTTCTCCGTCCTGTGACCGACTGGAAGACAGACCGTTTTGTCTCCTGTGATGTAGTGATAGAACATCTGAAGCACATGATGGATGTCGGCGGCAGGGATCTTCCGGCTCTTGGTTCCGACTATGACGGCATGGGAGCCGTCATGGAGTGGGAAGACTACGGCGGCTATCAGATGCTGGTTGACAGGATCGCTGACGCTTTCGGAGATGAGATGACCGAAAAGATCTGCTGGAAGAATGCCTTCCGTATGTTTAAAGATATCTGGTAAGCCATCGCTCACAGATATCTGTCAAGATGTTCCCAAAATGCATCCTTTCCTTTTTGCAGACGCTGTTGAGCTCCGGTTTTTGCGGCGATCAGCTTCCCTTTTGCTGCACTCTGACTGCTGCGGATGTCTGAAAGCAGGTCATGAACACCGGGTTTCCGGGGATATTTCCCGCATCTGAAATTTTCCAGGACTGTTTCATATCTGGAAGCGGCGCGTCCGACAGCCTCTTCCCACGACAGATACAGTTCCTCTGCTGCACACTCGCCTACTTTCTTTACCATTTCCGGTTTTTCAGACAGTTCTTTCAGTTTTGCCAGCATGGAAGCCGCGTTTTCTTTTATCAGGAATCCGTTTCTGCCGTCAGTGACGCCTTCCGCAGCACATGAACCTTCGATCAGTACCGAGGGAAGGGAGCATGCGGCTGCCTCGCGGACTACGAGTCCGTTGGTGTCAAATGTTGACGGGAACAGGAACAGGTCTGCCCTGCTGTACCAGGCGCGGAGCATCTCCCGGTCACTTAAAGCGCCTGTAAAAAAGCAAACTTTAGACAGACCTGTCTCAGATGCATATTCACTGATCTCCTGTCTGTCCTGGCCATCTCCTATGAATACCATTCTGAAAGACTTCCCCTGCTTTTTAAACTTGGCAAGTGCGTCAATGATTATCTGTATGCCCTTGTACCACATGAGCCGTCCTATGAACAGATATACCGGCACGTCCGAAGGAAGATCATATCCTGATACTGCCTTTTCTATTTCATGGTCCGACGCCTTCCCGCGCGGAAGGTCAACACCGTTTTCCATTACTATATAGTCACCTTCATATCCCAGGGAACGGAGATTCTCTCCTGCACCCCGACTGACAGTCCAAACCTCGTCACATGCGCGTACATTCTGTATCAGCGCAGATATGGCGCCGTCCTGTATCAGTTTGCTCCTGACCAGTTTGGCAATGTCTATGTCATATTTAGTGTGGTATGTCATGATAAGGGGAAGGTCCATCACCTCCTTCAGCTGCCGCGCCAGCAGAGCTGATGTTGCCGGACAGTGGAGATGCAGGAGTTCAGCTTTTTCTTTTCGTACCTTAAGCATTACATCGGCAGAGAAAGGATATCCGGTGACATATCCAAACTGTTTTCTTGTGTCTATGCTTGGGAAACGAAAGACGGGAAAACTAAATCCGCTGTCATCCGCATCCGGTACTGATGGCGTTACAACCATTGCATGGCCGTATTCTCTTTCTATGATATCAGCATAATTGACGACGACGTTTGCAACTCCGTCTATCTGCGGAGGAAATGAATCGTTTAAAAGGCAAATAGTGTGTTTTTTCATTTGAACTTCATCCTTGTGGTTTACATCGTACGCTGATAATAGTACCACATATCAGACGTAAAATGGGACCTCAGTTGAGGTCCCGGTCCAGATATTGCTCAAGATATTTTTCAACCGATCTTGTCATCTCTCTTGCGAAATCTGAGTTGTATTTTCTGCCGCAGAAAGCCCTGATCCTTTCACTCAGATCTCCGATCGGAAACTTCGGTTTCAGCAGATCAGCTATCTTCTGCTCCGTCCATTCAGGATAAACATTTTCAAATACTATATCCCCCAGGTCTGACCTTGCCGGCTTGACCCTCTTCAGCTGCTGATCTGTCGGATATCCAAATACCAGCATCGCAGCAGGCATGACATACTCGGGCAGCTTAAGGATATCCCTGTGAATCTCTATCTGTTCAAGGATATCGCCTATATAGCATGAACCTATGCCCAGCGACTGAGCCGCAACGACTGCATTCTGAGCTGCTATCACCGCGTCGGCAAATGCGAGCATAAGATCCCCCGCGCCGGGTTTTCTCGGGTCTGCTTTACTGTTGATATACGCTTCATACCACTTTCTGCAGTCTGCGCAGAAGATCAGCACCAGTTTGCCCTTTGCAATAAAAGGCTGATGGTCGCATGATTCGCTGAGCCGGTCCAGCAGCTCCTGATCGGTTATCCGCAAAATGGTATACAGCTGCTGGTTCCCTGCCGTCGGTGCCTGTGTGGCGGCTTCCAGTATCAGCCAGACTTCATCTTCGCTTATCGCCCTGTCTTCAAATGCCCGGACAGACTTTCTGCCAAATAATTGTTTTATTACTTCGTTCATGATCAGTCTCTATTCATATATCTGTGTTTTTAATCTATGGTGCTTCTCATTCGGATCATACCATAACCTGTCTGCAGTTTCCTTCCATG
>JAZOAJ010000043.1:0-8985 GCA_045595385.1 Lachnospiraceae bacterium
CCGCACAGGGCTAAAGCGGGCCTGTTTTTCTGGATCCCGGCAGCGGTAATTGCCGCAATCGACATCGCTGTCCTGATCCTGGCATTTTATCCCGGGATCATCTCGCCCGACAGCGTGGATCAGATAGAGCAGATATTTACCGGAGTCTATTCAAATCACCACCCGGTGGTGCATACAATGCTGATCAGACTGTGCATGTGGGCAGGTACGGCGGTATTCGGAACGGTAAATGCCGGAGTCTGCACATACAGCATTTTCCAGATCCTGATCATGGCAGTGAGCTTCGCGTATGTGATCATGACTCTTTATCAGATGCATATCTCATTTAAAGTCATCATCCCGTTCTTTCTGGCATATGCGCTGCTCCCGTATAACATTTTCTACAGCTTTACCATGTGGAAGGACGTGCTGTTCGGAGCGGCGGTCGCTGCATTCCTTACCGCGCTGCTCAGGATCATCAGAGGCATCGGAAAAGGAAGGGCGGCAAATTTCATCGTGCTTGCAATCTCTTCCGCGGGAGTGTGCCTGCTCAGGAGCAACGGCTGGATGGCGTTTGCCGTGACACTTGTGATAGGCATATTCGTGCTGGGAAGAAAGCACATAAAGGCGATCCTCATAATGGCGGCGGTCTTTATTGCGGCCATGGCTGTACGAGGTCCTTTGTTCAACGCTCTTGGCATAGCAAAGCCTGACATCCTGGAGTCGCTTGCAATACCCATGCAGCAGATAGCTAGAGTGCTTTCGGAAGGTGAAGAGATCACGGCTGAGCAAAGAGAGACATTGAGCCATATCGCTGATCCGGACATGATCGCGGAAAAATACAGATGGGACACCGTCGACACTTTTAAGAACGACATCAGGAATACCGGCGATGTGGGATACATAGAAGATCACAAAAAGGAACTGCTGGGTCTCTACATTGAAATGGCGAAGCAGCATCCGGTCACTTTTGCAGAAGCCTGGATCGACCAGACCAAGGGCTACTGGAACGGCGGATATGAGTTCTGGAACTGGACGGTGGTAAATGAAAACAGGTTCGGGATCGAACGTGTGACAAAAAACCGCAAAGCAGAGCAGATACTGACATCGTATGCAGACAGCTTTAACCGGATATATCCTCTCCAGCTGTTCATAAGCATCGGACTGTGCACCTGGATGACAGTAATACTTGCAGCGGGCGGCATCGCCGGAAGAAGAAAAGAGACACTGCTTGCGATCCCGGGGATAGTCCTGGTGCTGACTCTCATGATAGCGACGCCGATATCATGCGAGTTCAGATATGCCTATGCGCTGTTTACCGCATTCCCCGCCATTTTCTGCGGGATAATGCAGAAAAGGTAAAACAGAGTTCACATATATTTCATTTATACTTTCATCCAAAGTGTGATATTGTTATTAGAACAGTAGAGCAAAAGGAAATAGAAAATGAGAAACTTTTTTGGAAATCTTGGATACAGGATAAGGCAGTGGATGCAGGGAAGATACGGCAATGACGAGTTCAACCGTTTTCTGTCATGGGTGGCGATAGCATTCCTTATCGCTTCACTTTTCGGCAGGTTATGGACACCGCTCATGTTCTTCTACATACCCGGAGTCCTGATCCTGGCGTACACTATATTCCGGTCACTTTCAAAAAACCTGTACGCAAGGTCGAAAGAAAGAGATTTTTATGTTAAAGTAAAAGGTAAGATTGCCGGGTTCTTCAGACTTCAGAAGAGAAGATGGAGAGAGAGGAACACTTCAAGGTTTTTTACATGCCCCAAATGCAGGGCGACCGTAAGGGTCCCAAAGGGCAGGGGCAGGATAGAGATCACATGCCCCAAGTGCAGGGAAAAGTTTGTAAAGAGGACTTAAGCTAAGACGATGGTCAACGATCCCTACAGCGTTCTCGGTGTACCTAGAAGCGCTACACCGGAAGAGATCAAAAAAGCATACAGAAAGATGGCCAGGAAGTATCATCCTGACATGCATCCGAATGATCCGGAAGCCGCGAAGAAGATGAATGAGATCAACGAGGCTTATGACATGCTGACCAATCCCGAGAAATACGAAAGGGAGAGGGCAAGGCAGCAAGCCCAGCAGCAGTACAGTTCTTCTTATAACGGCTATGGAAACACTTACGGCCAGAGCGGTTACGGCAGCGGTTACGGCAGCGGTTACAGCCAGAACGGCTATGGCAGCGGCTATGATGACGACGACCAGTACGGCCAGAGCGGATATTACGGCGGGTCAGGCGGTTACTACGGAGGTTTTTACGATTTCTTCAGAAATGCCTATGGATCTTCCTACGGCGGATATTCCGGCAGCATAAATCCGCAGGCCCAGCAAGGCGACAGCGCGGAGATCAGAAAAGCCATTAATTACATAAACACGGGCAGATACCCTGAAGCCCTTTCTGTCCTCGGCAGCATTCCGAGCAGCGGAAGGGATGCAAGATGGAACTATCTGTGCGCACTGGCATATTATGGTGGGAAGGACATGGCGCATGCCAATGACTTCATCCAGAAGGCATACAAGATGGATCCGGGCAACCAGACATACGTCAACGTCATGTCCAGGTTCCAGCAGGTAAACCGCAGCCAGAGCGATTACCAGACCACATATACATCTTCCAGGAGAACGGGGAGATATCTTCTGCTGAGGCTCCTCATACCGTTTATCTCGATGCTGCTGATCTACAGCTTTCTGTTCAGGGGATGCCTCGGAGGATGCCTCGGTACGGGATATTACGGATACTACGGATGGCCGGGTTATTATTACAATACAGAAAATAACAGTTCGGGCAATAATTCAGGTGGTTCCGGACAGACGCCTTGATAATTGGAGGTCATGAATGGGCAAGACTATCGGAATAGATCTCGGAACGACTAACAGCTGTGTATGCGTTGTCGAAGGCGGAGAGACAGTCATAATACCGAACGAAAAGGGCGGACGCACAACGCCCAGTGTTGTCGCGTTCACAAAAAACGGTGAGCGACTCGTGGGCGACGCGGCCAGAAGACAGGCTGCAGTCAACCCTTCAAGGACGATCAGCTCGATAAAAAGAGAGATGGGCACGGACTGGCAGATAAAGATCGACGGAAAACGCTATTCGCCCCAGGAGATCAGCGCGATGATCCTCAGGAAACTGCGCGAGGATGCCGAAAAGTTCCTCGGCGAGAGCGTAACTGATGCGGTCATCACAGTCCCCGCTTATTTCAACGACATACAGCGTCAGGCTACAAAGGATGCCGGGCGCATAGCCGGACTGAACGTAAAGCGTATCATAAACGAGCCGACGAGCGCGGCACTCGCGTACGGC
The DNA here is from genome assembly GCA_045595385.1 of Lachnospiraceae bacterium. Classification (GTDB taxonomy): domain Bacteria; phylum Bacillota; class Clostridia; order Lachnospirales; family Lachnospiraceae; genus RGIG5612. The sequence goes on from JAZOAJ010000043.1 coordinate 3,302, forward strand.
CTCGACCATGGCGAACCGCAGAAGATCATGGTATATGATCTTGGCGGAGGCACATTTGACGTATCGATCATCGAGATCGGCGAGGGTGTCATTGAAGTGCTCGCGACCAACGGCGACAACCATCTTGGCGGCGACGACTTTGACAGCCGCATAGCCGACCACATAGCAAATGCGGTAAGGAAGGATTTCGGAGTTGACGTGACTAAGGATTTCGCCGCGATGCAGAGGATCAGGGAAGCGGCTGAGCAGGCCAAGATAACCCTGTCAGCTTCAGAGTCCGCAACGATCATACTGCCGTATCTCGCACAGAAGAAAGGCGAGACGATCAGCCCTGAATACAGGCTTTCGAGAAAGCGCTTCAATGAGCTGACTAAGGACCTGGTGGACCGTACTGAAGGCCCTGTCAGAAATGCCCTGATGGATGCAGGGATAGCGGCTTCAGAGCTTAGCAAAGTCCTGCTGGTCGGAGGCTCGACAAGGATGCCTGCAGTTCAGGACAAGGTCAGATCATTGGTCGGCATAGAGCCGTCGAAGAACATCAACCCGGACGAGTGTGTTGCCCAGGGGGCAGCGATACAGGGAGATACCCTCTCGGGAGGAAGCCTTGTGGTCGCCGGCGCCCAGGGAGGACTTCTCCTTCTTGACGTGACCCCGCTCTCTCTTGCCATTGAGACGGTGGGAGGAGTCGCGACCAGGGTAATAGAAAGGAACACAACACTCCCGATCCATTATTCCCAGGTATTTACTACTGCCGCGCCTTTCCAGCTGGCAGTCGACATACATGTCCTGCAGGGTGAACGGCCGATGGCAAGGGACAACAAGACCATAGGCAGGTTCAGGCTGAACGGGATACAGCGTGCAGCTGCAGGAGTTCCGCAGATAGAGGTCACATTTGACATAGACACGAACGGCATCCTGAAAGTCTCAGCCAAAGACTTAAAGACAGGCCGCGCGCAGAGCATAACGATAACTGAAAACGGAAAGATGAGCGAGGAGGATATCCAGGCAGCCATCAGGGACGCTGAGAGCTACGCCGCCCAGGACGGGGCATTTAAGGATGCGGTCACCATCAACAATGAAGCAAATGCCCTGATATATCAGGCGGAGATGGCAGTCAGCAAGCTGGGAAAAGACCTCGACAAAGATCAGAAGAAACTCATAAAATATGACATCGGCGAGCTTAAGAAACTCCTGATGAAGAACCGGCCGGATAAGTCCACACCGGAACAGACAGAAGCAATAAGGAGTGCAATGGAGAGGCTTAAGAGCTCAAGCTCCGATGCAATCGCCAGAGCAGGTGAAACAGACAGTCAATGACACAGCGTAAAGGCAAAAATAAAGATATCAGAAACAAAGGCGGATACGAATACGAATCCGCCTATTCTGCAGCCGGAGACATAAAACTGGACCCCAGGGAAGCACGCCAGAGCAGGAGCGAAGTCCTTGAGGAGGAACTCGAGCGCCGTGAAAGCCCGAGGGAGACCAGGGAGCGGCTGCGCAGGGAAAAAGAAAAGGCCAGGATCAGAAAATATGTGATCATCGCGGTGGCAGCTGTCATTGTGGCGGCAGCAGGAGTGCTTGCAGCATTATTTTTCATAAAGAAGGCGAAAGAAGCCCAGGTCCCTGAGGAGGGTATACCAGTCCTTACGATAGAGGAACAGAAGGTCAGCATTGAAGAACTGTATACATACGGGACCCATATGAACATGACAGGCAGACTGCCGGCTGCAGCGCTGGAAGCAAAAGAAGGCCTGAAGATAGACATGGTACTATATGATGGGGACTTCCTGTCTGTGCCGGTCATCATCAGCGGCAATACATTTACCCTTGCGGAAAAATACAATGAAGGCCTGTACCTGGATGATATCCCGCGCGGAACATACACGATGTTCATAAGGGTTTCGCAGACTGAACCTCTTGAAACTGAGGAGACCACAGAGACCGAAGAAACAACTGAAGAGACTGAAAGCGAGACGGAAAAAACCGACAGGCCTCAGGCGCTTGAGAAGAAAAAAGAGGAGACGGAGCCTGAGACCGAGCCCGGGGAAGAGCAGACGGATGCTCCGGACACAGTAAGATATTACAGATACTACGCCCTTTCCAATGAGTCCGGATATCCGGAAACGGTCTATTACACAATGAGCAGCTTTGACAGCCGCATAGTCATCGGAAGTGAGCTTGAGTATCCTACTATGCAGATGGACATCAGTGAAAACACTGATGACAATGTATATGATGTCGTGATAGATCCCGCGCACGGCGGAAAGGATCCCGGGGCAGCCGGTGTAAACGGCAAAAAAGAGATCAATTATCTTCTCCCGCTGGCGCTTAAGATAAAGTCCGCTCTGGAGGCAGAGGGGGTAAAAGTTGCCCTTACACGTGAGAGCGATACTGAGAACCTGGAAATATACGGAGATGACGGCCGTATAGACAGGGCATGCTCTGTACAGGCCAAGTACATGCTCTCGCTGCACATGAATGATTCAGGCCAGGGCATGGAAGGACTTGAGATATACGCCAATCCCAATATAGACATCACGTTTGCAGAACTGATGAACGATAAGATCCAGGAGGCGACAATGATAGGCGACTCCAACAATCTCGGAAGGGTCGGGCATAATGTCTATATCAAGTCGCTCTCCCAGGCTGACGTTGACAGCATGATCGCGGACAATGTCGCAGCAGGACTTAAACCGTATGAGCCTGTGGTCGGATCCAGCTATCACTACATCATCCGCGAGACCGGCGGCATAGTGACAGGCGCTTTCAGGGACGGCCGCAATCCCAAAGAAAAATATAACAGGTATTGTGATGACAATACCTGTCTGGAAACATACATACTGCAGCTGGGCTATATCACATCCTGGAACGACCAGTGGATAATGGACGAGAACATGGATAACTACGCCAAAGCCATAGCTGACAGCATCTTGACCGTATACGGGGAAGGATATCCCGAACCCGAAACGGAGGAAAGTACGGAAAATGCCGGTTAAAGAGTATCCGAGTCAAGCAGGATGGTGAAGGGGCCGTCATTTACAAGGGACACCTTCATGTCAGCGCCGAAGCTGCCTGTCTCGACCTTCAGCCCGGGAAGCGCTTCCCTGCATTTTTCAATAATGTATTCATAAAGCCGCTCGGCCTTTTCGGGATCTCCGGACCCCAGAAAGCTCGGGCGGTTTCCTTTTCTGCAGTCGGCGTAAAGGGTGAACTGCGAGACGAGCAGAAGGCTGCCTCCGGTTGATGAAAGGGAAAGGTTGGTCTTGCCGTTCTCATCTTCAAATATCCTGAGAGCTGTCATTTTCCTGACCATCTTGTCAGCGATCTCCTTCGTATCCTCCTCCCTGCATCCGATGAGGACCATGAACCCCCGGTCTATCGCACCCAGGATCTTTCCTTCGGATTCAACCGAAGCTGAGCTCACTCTCTGTATGACAAATCTCATGTATCATTTCCCCTTTCAGGCTTTTCAAAGATTGTAACAGACAGGCGCGTTTGTTGACAAGGCGTACCTTCGACTTTAAAATCAGTAACATGAAACGTCCTGAGATACTTTCACCCTGCGGGACGTGGGAAGCTCTCGAGGCAGCTGTAAAAGGCGGAGCCGATGCTGTCTATCTGGGCGGAACACTGTTCTCAGCCAGGGCATTTGCCGGAAATTTTGATAAAGACGAGCTTTTGCGGGCAATAGACTATTGCCATTTTTATGATGTCAGCCTTTACATGGCGCTGAACACCCTTCTGAAGGAGGACGAGATAAAGAGCGTTCCCTCTTACATGGAACCTTATGCGGATGCAGGGCTTGACGGAGTCATTATCCAGGACTTCGGCATCGCAAAGGTGCTCAGAGATTCTTTCCCGGGGCTTCCCCTTCACGCATCAACACAGATGAGTATTTCCTCAGCCATCGGAGCGCGGTTCCTTAAAGACTGCGGTTTTACAAGGGTTGTGCCTGCAAGGGAACTGTCTCTTTCAGAGATAAAGGCCATAAAGGAAAAGGCGGACATTGAGATCGAGACATTTGTGCACGGTGCCATGTGCTACGCATATTCCGGGAAATGCCTCATGAGCTCATTCATTGGCGGAAGGAGCGGAAACCGCGGAAGATGCGCGCAGCCCTGCAGGCAGTGCTGGGAACTGAAATGTGCCGGTGCACAGACAGAAGGCTATGTCATGAGCATGAAGGACATGTGCATGATAGGAGATATCCCGGAGCTGATCGAAGCAGGGATCGACTCGTTCAAGATAGAGGGGCGCATGAAGAATCCCGCTTACGTTGCCCAGGTGACTGCAGCATACAGGACTGCTGTGGACATGTATCTTGACGGCGCCTGGGATGCGGGCACCATAGCGGAGCTGACGGACCGGCTTAAGGATGTGTATAACAGAGGCGGATTCAGCACTGGCTACTATTTCGACCAAAACGGCAGGCACATGCTCGCTGACAGAAGACCTAACCATACAGGGCTTAAAGTGGGAACCGTAACCGGCATAGAGCCTCCTAAAGTAAAGATCAGGCTCTCAAAGGATGTAAATGCAAAAGATGTGCTGGAGATAAGGCCGGACGAACCTGATCCGAAAGAAGGAGCCGGCGTTGAGCTCACAAGCCCCGCTGCCATGCCGGCAGGTCAGGTGCTCTCACTGAACGGCAAGGAGTTTAAGCGCATAAGGAAAGGAATGGGCGTATTCCGGACCCGGAATAACGCTCTCCTTCAGAACATAGAAAAAGAGATACTGGAGCCGGAGAAAAAGATAGGAGCAATGGCGCTGGTGGAAGCCAGGAAGGGGAGTCCACTTACGATAACCATCTGGAAAGACGAGGTATGCGTCAGCGTTTCCGGAAATGTCGTTACCGGGGCTTCGAACAGGCCCGCGGATGAGTCGGTGATAATAGAGAAGATGAACAAAACAGGAGGCAGCAATGTGGCACTTAACGTAACCTGCAGCCTGGATCCGGACGCGTTTGTGCAGATGAGCGAGCTTAATTCACTGAGGCGCGAGGCTGTGGCCGCTTTCAGGGAGAGCTATTCAAAGAGAGAACGGAAAAAATGACGCGGATATACATAAGGGTAAGAACAGAAGAACAGGCAGCAGTGCTTGCGAAGGTCCTTGAAAATGAATGGGACAGGACTTCGGAAGTTTTTGCACTGTGTCCTGTAAAGTCAGCTCAAAAGACTGCGGGCATGCTAAAAAAAGCAGGAGCCCGTGTTTTTGCTGACCTGCCTTTTATCGCGCGGGAAAATATCTGTGGGGAACTCCTTGACGACATGAAGCGCGCCTCATGGGCCGGCGGATATGTCGTAAAGAACATAGATGAACTTGGCATCCTTGAGAGCCTTGGATATAAGGGTGAGGTCATTGGTGACTCGTTCCTGTATGCGTACAACAGTGAAGCGTTTGGATTCTACCGGGAGCATTTTCCGGATATCCGGTTAATGGCTCCGGACGAACTTACCGACGATGAACTCGAAGGACTGCCCGGGGGCGGCCGGATGATCTACAAGGCTTACGGGAGGGCAAGGGTAATGCTGACTGCCCAGAGCCTTGGGACAAATTACGGAAAGCAGGGAGCGGGTGTGCGGATCCGTTCCGTAAAGAATGACAGGTTCATTTCCCTGGATGAGGATTACGGATATACTTCAGTATTGACAGAGGAGCCGGTGAGCATGCCGGATGTGCTGTCA
>JAZOAJ010000044.1:0-2074 GCA_045595385.1 Lachnospiraceae bacterium
GAGCTGACCGAAGCTGAGATCGCAGAACTTGAAGGCCTGTATGACAGATTCTTTGAGATTTTCGATCAGGCGGTAGGCGGCCTGGACGAAGAGACGATCCTGGAGATGTCTGATGATGAGTGTGAGGCGCTGTTCACACCATTTGAGGCAGAACTTGAAGAGATATTCTCCAGAATGGAAGAGCTTGAGGAAAAAGCCGGAAATGCCATAGCAGCCCAGACTGAAAAAATGAGCAGCATGGTTGAGGACATACTGAGCATTTCGCGCATTGAAACCGGAGCGCTGAAACTGCAAAAAGAGAATGCAGACATGAGCGGACTGGTGGAAGACTGCCTGATGCCGTTTGAAGGTGTGGTCGCATCAAAGCAGCTTGATGTTGAGCTGGATCTTCAGACTGCATTTAAAAATGCAGATGCGGACAGGCTTGAGCATGCGCTTGGCAATCTGATCGGAAATGCCATAAAATACGCATCAAGCCGTGTAAGCATTTCGTGCGACAATAAGGAACTTAAGATCTGGAACGACTGCGAGCCGCTGTCACGGGAAGACTTAAATCATATGTTCGACAGGTTTTATACGGGCAAAAAGGGCAGCACCGGGATCGGGCTTGCGCTTGCAAAAGAAATAGTCGAACTTCACGGGTGGACCATTTCCGCGGATAACAGGGATGACGGCCTTCAGGTAACGATAAAGTATTAGCGGGCTGAGTATCATTTTTCTTTATCTTTATTCAGTTCGTCCACAAAGCCGGCAGAAATGATGCCGGCGGGCAGTGCTACGATCGCGATGCCGAAGATGGCGCTTATCATGGTGATCGCCTGCCCGAGGGTAGACGTGGCATAGATGTCACCGTATCCCATCGTGGTCAGGGAAATGGTCGCCCAGTAGAGTGCGTCAAAGAAATTGTCAAATGTCTCCGGCTCGATGTTAAACATGATGAGGGATGTGACCACGACATAGCCGACAGCCATGGCGAGAACAGCGATAAGGTTCTTCTTCTGCCTCTTCACAACCCTCATGATCTTCTCGAAGGTGGAGGAATAACGGAAGCTCTTGAAGATCCTGAAAACTTTGAATGTTCTTATCATTCTGAGGACTTTCAGTACTCGAAAGCCCGGGTTCAGGGCCAGGAAAGTGGGCAGGATGCACAGCAGGTCGATCAGAGCCATGAATGTGAACGGGTAGCGGATAAATGCCCATACTCTGGATCTGGCCGGGAGGATCGCCTCATTGTCCTTGTCCTCACCGATCGATTCGCGGTATCGCTCCGCCATCTTATAATCCGCCGTCATCAGCCTCAGTACGTAGTCGATTATGAAGATCGCTGTTGTGAAGATCTCCGTTATCCTGAAGAATGGATATTCATTCTTGAAGAACAGAGGCAGTAGGCTCAGCGCGATGACGCCCATCATGAAAAAGTCGTAAAACTTGCTGGGCAGGTCATCGTCCTCCCACATCTCGATGATCTCATAGATACGTCTTCTAAGGCAAACCTTATTCTCGTTCATTTTCATTCCCCCGCAAAAATGTATTCGTAAATTAATTATACAACAAAAGAAAAATGAACACCCCCCAAACACCGCGTTTTCAAGTAAAAATCCTGAAAAAACCTGCGTTTGGGGAAGAATCAGGCACACCGACTTTATATGTGCCCTGCCAAAAAGGATGGCCCGCTCTAAAAAGCGGGCCATCCTTTACCAATGATCACAAATGATTTTATGGGGGAATCATTCGATGATTGGCATTACTCCGGGATCGAGAAGCTTATATCCTGAGAATAATCAATATTCAGGCCAAGGATATTTGCCACGTCATCAACCCGGAATACTATGCACTTGCCGTCTACAGAGTAAACAGGCAGAGTTATCTGTACAGAATCCACATAGATCGAGCTTGTTTCAGCAGGGAACGCTTTTGCGGGCTCAGTGCCGATAGCGGCAAGCGGCTCGTAATTCTTCAGATTGGAAGTTGCGTAATCTTGACCGGTATTGATGGTAAGGATACCGCTTGTCGCACCGGTCCAGCTGACATAGGATTCTTTGGCTGTTCCATCCAGCTTGTAGAGCAGGTCACG
>JAZOAJ010000045.1:0-6031 GCA_045595385.1 Lachnospiraceae bacterium
TACTGGCTTGTTCATGAGAGCGATCCCACATCATTCGACGAGGTTGAGCAGGGAGATATCGATGGCAAGTTCAACGCCAACATTCCTGACACAATGAACTTCGTTGAGAACTTCATCAACGATATCGAGATCCCTACCATCGCTGCCATCAACGGACAGGGAATGCACTATGAGTTCGCTCTTATGTCAGACATCACTCTCTGCATGCCTGAGTTCGAGTTCTCAGACGCTCACTTCTCAAAGAACATGGTTCCCGGCGACGGCATGGGCTTCGCTTACAGAACATGCGCAGGCCTTAAGAGATCAGCTTACATGATGTTCGTTGAGCCCAAGATCAGCGCTCACCAGGCTCTTGAGTACGGCCTCATCTCTGAGATCGTACCTCATGACCAGCTCATGGACCGTGCAATGGCTATCGCTAAGCACATCATGAAGTCCAACAGGACTGTCCGCCGTCTCACTCATGAGATGTGCATCCGTCCTTGGAAGAGAGCCCTCGAGTGGGATGAGAGAGTACATGTACTCTGCGAAATGTACTCAGTTCAGCTCAACAAGAGCGAGCATCACTTCGACAAGATCGTTGCTGACTTCGACGCTGAGAGAGATCTGTAATCCATTTGAACCTTTATATATAGAGGGACCGCCTGACGGCGGTCCTTTTATTGTACCTTTATATATGATCGCTCAAAACCATTCCATTTTTCGTTATTTTCGTTTTTGGAATGGGTGGTCATTCGAACATCCCCTTCCATTTGTGTGATTTTACGAAAATGGAAGGGGTCGTTTTCAACAGCACCCATTCCATTTTGACAAAAATCATTATTTGGAATGGGTCGCACCCATTCCATATCGCATAAATGTAAAAATTGGAATGGGTGACAACCGCTCTCAAATCCGGAAATCGCATTCTGGAATGATATAGCACCATTCCAAAATGCTTTATTAAGTAAAATGGAAGGGGTATATGAATTATTGACCCCTTCCAAAATCCCATTTTTGGAAAAATGGAATGAAAATGCTTAGATTTGGGGCGTTCGCCCCCTCCATTTATGCGGATGGAAGGACTCCTCCGGCTTCGCCTATCAGGCCGCGTCGCATCCGTCGCGCTCCCGCGCTCGTATGCTCCTTGTTCGAGTCCCTCCCTCTAAACCAAAAAAAACACCCCAGAGTGCCACCGGCACTCCGGGATGTTTTTATGCGGATGGAGGGACTCGAACCCTCACGAGTTGCCCCGGCAGATTTTGAGTCTGCTGCGTCTGCCATTCCGCCACATCCGCGCGCAATGAGTATTATCCATTATTTCAGCAAAAAAGTAAAGAGTTTAAATGCCTTAAACATTTGACCTGCAGTTTTATCAAGAGTAAAATAAACTAAATAATTATGTGCATTTTCAGGAGGGTCCAAAGATGGCAAGTTACAGCATTACAGTACTGGAGATCGGCTATGGCGAAAACCAGCCGCAGAGTTTTTATTTGGGAGATTTTGCTGACCCGGATGTAACATATCCGGTCCATCCCTTCAGCATGACTCTTGTGCGCGGGGAGGGAAAGAACATCCTCATTGATACAGGAATTGACACTGACGACCCGGTTAAACAGGGGATACTTCAGATGGCAGGGATCGGCCATGCCCATTCGCCCAGGGAGATCCTCGGCACAGTCGGGCTGACACCCGAAGATATCGATGCCGTCATCCTTACGCATGCGCACTTTGACCATGCAGGAGCTGTTGACTGCTATCCGAATGCTACGTTCTATCTCCAGGAGAGAGAATACCTCGGATGGTCGGAGTATCTTGCAGAGGGCGACAAATATAAGGCGATCGGCCTTTTCAGCATGGATCCTGCTGACATAGTAAGGCTCAGAAAGCTCCATGAGAGCGGCCGCCTTGTCCTCCTCAAAGGCGATACGGCAGACCTGTTCCCGGGCATCTCGGTAGTCGCAGCCGCGTTCGGACATTCATTCGGGTCCCAGATGGTCCATATCGAAACAGACGGCATGCTCATCATCCACTGCGGTGACGTCGCAAACCGTCCGGAGAACCTGCTCGGAACAGAGAACATGCCTTTCTTCATCCCTAATGTCAAATTCGCCGTCGGAGCGCCGTATTACGCAATAACCGATTACGAGAGGCTCATGAGATGGACCCTGGGCAAGATAGACAGGATAATAATGACACACGACGGTTCGAGAAGGGATCGCTATCCCGGAAGCATCGGACCGCTTGAACTTGGAATATTCAGGATCTGCTGACCAGATCAGGAGGTGCAACAATGAAGACATGTGAAAAATGCGGCTTCATCAATGATGATAATGCCAGATTCTGCACATCCTGCGGAAGTATTCTTCCGGAGGATATCGCTGCAGCGGCAGATGAAGCTGTGGATGAAGTAGTAGATGAAGTTGTAGAAGAAGTGGCCGAAGAACCGGTTTACGAGCCTGAAGTTGTGGCTGAAGAGCCGGTATACGAGCCTGAGATCGTGGTGGAGGGGCCCGCATATGAGCCCGAACCCGAACCGGTCCCGGAGCCTGAGCCCATACCGGTGCCCGCTCCCGTACCTGTTCCCGCACCTGCTCCTGTCCCTGCACCCGCGCCTGTATATGTGGCTCCGGCACCTGTACAGACAGATGCTGTAAATGTGCCTAAAAAGGGCGAGCATACCGTAAAGGGAAGGGCATTCGGCATCATAGGCTTCATCCTCAATCTGGATGCGCTTATCTCGAGCCTTATGCCGGGAGCAAATTTCGGGGCGCTCATCTATTCGATAATCGGTCTGATCTTCTGTCATATTTCAAGGAATAATACAAATTTCAGGCTGACAAAGGTTGCCAAGATATTCGGTATCCTGGCGCTCATATTCTCGATCGTCACAATAGTGATCTACGGGGTTCTCATGTACCTGTTCATAGAACTGCTTGCAAATGACCCGCAGGTCCAGGACTTCTTAGGAAGACTTTTTTACTAAACTGAGATGGCTAAAGAAAGATTACTGCTCATTGACGGGCACAGTATCGTAAACAGGGCATTTTACGGCATCCCTCCGCTCACAAACGCGGAGGGTCTGCATACAAACGCCATTTTGGGGTTCCTGAACATTTTCCTGAACGCATATAAGGAATTTGCTCCAAACTACTGCATGGTGGCTTTTGACGTGCGCAGCAAGACATTCAGGCATGACTTATACCCTGAGTACAAGGGTACGAGAAAGGGAATGCCGGATGAGCTCCATGAGCAGGTCCCGGTGCTCCAGGATGTCCTGCGCGCAATGGGAGTCGAGGTGGCAACGCTGGAAGGCTACGAGGCCGACGACGTGATCGGAACCTATGCAAGGATCGCTCATGATGACGGCCTTGAAGTAGTGATCCTCTCCGGCGACAGAGACCTCCTGCAGCTGGCGACGGATGAAACGCTGGTCGCGATCCCTAAAACAAAGCAGGGCGGCACGGAGGTTGAAAAATACTTCGCGAAAGATGTCGAGGCCAGATACGGAGTCACACCTGCCCAGTTCATAGAGATGAAAGCCCTGATGGGCGATCAGAGCGACAATATACCAGGAATACCGGGCATTGGAGAGAAGACCGCATCAGCACTCATCGGCACGTATAAAACGCTGGAAGGGGCCTATGAGCACGCTGATGAGATAAGCCAAAAGAGGGCAAGGGAGAACCTGAAGGAATTCATAGAGCAGGGGCGCATGAGCCTTGTGCTCGCGACGATCAATACTCACAGCCCGGTAAAAGCTGACTACCATGACTCAAAAGTGGAATCGGAAAAGGCATTCTACAACAAAGAATCCTACGAGCTGTTAAAGCGCCTCGAGCTTAACAAGATCCTGGCGAGATTTGACGTGGACAGCCTGGAGCGTCCGGAAGAGATCACATATGAGGTGAAGGACGCATCAGAGCTTCCTGAAGCTGTGGACGGCCCGTTCGGACTGTACGTTGATCCCGACAGGTATTTTACCGCGGTCTGCACCGGAGGCGGCACAACCGTATACAGAGGCTGGTCAGAGCATGTATGCGATCTGCTCAAAGGCAAAAATGAAGTCAGATGCTTCAGCCTCAAACAGCTCCTTCATACGCTGGATGCCAAAGACTTCTCATCGGACAATGTCTTCGACATAGAGATCATGGCGTATCTGATGAACCCTCTGATGCCGAGCTACAATTACGACAACATCTCCAAGGATTACCTGGGAAGAGTCATACCTTCCAAGGCTGATATTTACGGCAAGAGTACAGCGGCAGAGCTTATGCTTACAGAGCCGGATAAGGCATATAAATGCGCGGCGTACAGCGCTGCTGTGGCATTTGAGAGCAAGGAAGTCTTACAGAAAGCACTTGAAGAAGCCGGCATGTGGAAGCTCTTTACGGATATCGAGATGCCGCTCGTTTATTCCCTCTACAACATGGAGAGGGAAGGCATATGCGTGAACCGTGAGGCTCTGGCTGAGTTTTCCGCAAGGCTTTCAGACATGGCAGATGAGCTTCAGGGTGAGATATTTGCCGAGGCAGGGGAGGAGTTCAATATCAACTCTCCCGCACAGCTGGGGACAATACTGTTTGAAAAGCTGAAGCTTCCACACGGCAAGAAGACAAAGACCGGATATTCCACATCGGCGCAGGTCCTTGAAAAGCTTGCGGAGGACTTCCCGTTCGTAACGAAGATACTTAAGTACAGGCAGGTAGTGAAATTAAGGTCTACATATGCCGAAGGACTGCCGGCGTTCATATCAGAAGACGGCAGGATCCACGGCACGTTCAACCAGACGATCACGGCCACCGGCAGGATCAGCTCCACTGAGCCCAACCTGCAGAATATCCCGATAAGGACAGAGCTCGGCCAGGAGATAAGGAAAGCATTTGCGGCAAAGGAAGGCTGCGTGTTCATAGATGCGGACTACTCGCAGATAGAACTCAGGCTCCTTGCGCATTTCTCCGGTGATGAGAACCTTATCGAGGCTTACTATACCGATGCCGACATCCATAAAGTCACTGCATCCAAGGTGTTCCACACTCCGCTTGACCAGGTCACAAAGGAGCAGAGGAGCAACGCCAAGGCCGTAAACTTCGGCATAGTCTATGGCATCAGCTCGTTCGGCCTCGGACAGGGCCTCAGCATAACGCCGAAGCAGGCGGGAGAATACATAAAGCAGTATTTTGAGACGTATCCGGGCGTAAAGGCATATCTGGACAGGACGGTCAGCCGGGCAAGGATGGATGGGTATGTAACAACGCTGTACGGGCGCAGGCGCCCCATCCCGGAGCTCGCCTCAACGAACTTCATGCAGAGGTCATTCGGAGAGAGAGTCGCGATGAACTCGCCGCTCCAGGGAACAGCAGCGGACATAATGAAGATAGCGATGATCAATGTCGACAGGGCGCTGAGGAGCAGCGGCCTTGCAGCAAGAGTGGTGCTCCAGATACACGATGAGCTGCTCGTTGAGACACCGCTGGATGAACGCGAAAAAGTTAAAGAGATACTATACAGGGAAATGAAGAACGCAGCCGACCTGAAGGTACCGCTTGAGGTTGACGTACAGGAAGGCGCGGACTGGTACGAGGCACATTAAATGATCATAGGCATAACAGGCGGAGTCGGTACGGGAAAGAGCACTGTACTTGACATACTGGAAAAAGATTTTGGCGCAAACATCATAATGGCGGATGACGTCGCAAAATTCCTCCAGGCTCCGGGCGGCAGATGCTACGCCCCCATTGTCGAGGCATTCGGCGAAGAGATACTGGACATGGAAGATCCCGCGCATCCGATCGACAGGGCGAAGCTGGCGTCAATCGTATTTGACGACCCGGACAAGCTCGAAGACCTCAATTATATCGTTCATCCGATGGTCAAGATCGAGATCATGCTGCAGATATCCGGCTATTACAACAGGAACAGCGAGGCATTGATCGTTATCGAGGCGGCGCTGCTTATAGAAGCCGGATACACCGACATCATCGATGAACTCTGGGTGGTAACTGCAAGTCGGAGGCCAAGCGGTCTTAGGAAGACAATACTCAGGAACAAC
>JAZOAJ010000046.1:0-6734 GCA_045595385.1 Lachnospiraceae bacterium
GGTATCCTGTTTTCTTCCTTTACCACATCCGGCACAGCTATGTCCTCCAGATTTCTTGCCATGTCAAGATGGACATCAATTGCCGGACAGCCGTCAACCTGAATGGTATAGTCTCCGTCTTTTTTCAGATACTTAAACCAGAAATCACCCATGAAATCAGTCTCTGTGATGATGACGTCTCCGGTTGCCTTATCGGTGCACATTACGCGAACGCCCTCAAGGCACTCGCTGCCGTCGGCATTTGTTACCTCCCCCGCAATGAACGGCTTCGGAAGTTTATAATACTTTACGACACAGTCAGCGCCTTCTCCGACCGCGCAGTAATCTTCAAGCACAGCACCGGGATGTTCGGCTATCCATTTGCTCACATCGCTTTCAGGATCATTAAGGTCACCCCAGTGCATAGCCTGTGTCGGGCAGTCCTCCACGCATCTCGGGAGTTTCTCCCCCTCATCAAGCCTGTGTGAATCCAGTGTGTATATCTGCGGGATATCCAGTTCATCATTCCAGAAGATGGCGCCTGTATCCTTAAAAAACTCATATATCTGACGGCATCCCTTGGACTTTTCAGGGTCGATCACCGTCAGCCCGTCTTCTCTTACATATATGGCCCCTTCAGGGATCCCGGGTATTGACTTGGGATCGAAGTTGCGGTCATGCGGGAACATGACAGGGATGTAATCCATGTTCATCTTATAGTTCTGTCCCTGTACCACTTCCTTAAGACTCAGAAGGAATGTGGATTCCGGAACCTTCTCACAGTATCCCGGATAGCTGTTTCCGTCGTATTCATCCTTGACGGAAAGCATGCAGGATCCGCATCCGTCACATCTGGTTATGTCAATTACCAGTCCCCATTTTTTCTCCATGTTCTTTCTCCTGTTTTCAGATTATTCCGTCGTATGCCTGGCGGACTGCTATCGCCAGCTGATCTGCGCATGATGTGCCTTTCATCCCACACTGATTGCCCTTAAGCAGTTCCTCTATTTTTTCGACAGTCATTCCGTCAGTAAGTTTTGATATCGCTTTCAGATTGCCGTTGCATCCGCCTACAAATGAGATATCTGTTACTATGTTTCCTTCAAGATCAAAGCTGATCAGCTGTGAACACGTGCCTTTTGTCTTATATGTATGTTTCATTTTCCGCCTCCGTTATAGAATACATGTTAACTATAATATCAGTAATCCTTGTTCAAAAGCAAATAGGAATAAAGGAGCGACTCTCTGCTGCGGATGTCGTCGATATTGACCCTGACTATTTCCCTTATCTTATTTATCCTGTAAATGAGTGTGTTTCTGTGAAGGTTCATTATCTTCGCGGCGTCAGTATAATTTCCCCCGCAGAGCAGATAATAAAACAGCGTCTCGCAGTATTCAGCGTTATCTCTTATGTCAATGCTCTCAAGCCTCAACAGATCGGGATGAACATATGTCCTGCTGACAGGATTCTTCTCACACAGGTTTTCTATCATCCTCGGAGCCATCTCATAAGCCGTTACATAGTTGTTAGTGCCGAATACAGCTTTTTCAAGCATTTCACAGCTCTGTTTATAGAAAAGCCCTATGTCCTCCACTCTGCCAAACTCATAGCTTATGCTCCAGCAGAAGCCTTCCTTCGGAATGCGTTTCTTCAGGTCATCTACTATTTCCTGATAACTCTGTTTTCTTATCACCTTCAGCACGGCTATAAGGCTTCCGGTCTGAGTGACTGCGGCATCCTTCATCTGAGTTTCGAGTTTTTCCCTCAGTGCACTGAGTATCGGTGAATCAAGCCTGTCATCACCTGATATGACTGCTATGCACATGCTGCTTCCGCCATCTAACCCCATGTACTGCCTGATGATGTCGAACTGTTCCTTTTCCGCCGTGCCTGTCTCGATCAATGTTTTAAACGTCACTATAGCGTCGGAAGCGGTCTGGAATACATGCGGGTCCATGTCCACATATTTCCCGATAAGCTCGGTAAATACGTTCATGAGATGGATGTCGCCTTTATTGAACGGCTTTCCGTTTTCAAGCGTGACTACCTCTGCAGCACGAACATTGTTGACAAATATGTTCGCGTGCAGGACCATGGCGCCGTATGCAGGTGACGACCTGACGGATGGATATTTGTCAGTAAACGCGAGCTTATATTCAGGATCGGAACTTACTGCGCTCACTATCTTGGGATCGCGGGCAAGCGGGTCTGATCCCTCGATCGCGCCCCAAAACGGATGAACGTCTGAAGAATACCCGTGAGTGATGGCGAGAGTTCTTGTCGCATCATCCTTTATGAACATCGGCCGGTCGAACACGCGCTTGGCTATCTCCAGCATTTCCTGGAGTGATCCCTTGCGTAGGATGCATTCTATGAGCTCGTGTTCCCACTGGGTATAGTAATCCAGTGCTTCTCCAAGGCAGTTAATGACTTCAGGTATCTGTGCATCCTTTACCGTCAGCCTGTCCATGTCACTTGCCACATATACATCCGGGCCTGATTTAAACACTTCAGCATACCCTGCAGAATACGTTCTTTCAGTGCTCTGCCTGATCAGGCTTATGCATGGAAGACCTTCGGAAATATAAGGTTCAACAGTAAAACCGTTATTTATCAGATAGTCACAAAGTGTCCACATGCTGAGTTTCATGCAAATGTGATCTCCCTTCAATTCAACACATCTTCCAAATGTATTTCAAGGACAGATTGTACCATATAATGTGTGTTTTGTACATAAACGCCACATTGTTAACCGGTATTTGCAATTATATATAAAAGCTCACTGATATGCTTTGTAGCAAATGACCAATCTATTTATTTCACTTTGTAATATTCAACTATCGAATTAAAAGTATGCAGAGGGTATAATAATTTTGTTTAAAAATGGTTATTTTTTGGAATGCGCAATATGGGCATTCCCGATCTAACTAGTTAATTATTTATACAGGAGGTTAAACTATGTACAAGTTACCACCCAACTTAGACGAGCTTGATGCTTTCAAGAACTACTCACCGCTTGAAGACACTCATAAGGGCGCTGAGAAGGATCCTTACACTTCTCTCGAGTTCTATGATCTGTCACACGAGTGGGGCCCGGGAAAAGCACCTTCATATCCCGGTGATGCTGAGACTCTGTTTGACATGAATGTTAAGCATGCTCAGTTTGGTGTTCAGGCATTCAAGATCAGCACAAACTTCCATACCGGAACACACATCTGCGCTCCTATCCACATGTTCGCATATGGCGATGACATGGAGCAGATCACACCTGACCACTTCTTCGGAAACGGATGCATCCTTGATCTCAGGAACAAGAGCAACTGGGACAAGATCACTGCTGAAGATCTGAAGGCAGCCGGAAACATCAAGGACGGAGACATCGTGTGCATCAACACCGGATGGCATCACAAGTATTCCGATTCACTTGAGTACTTCGGACAGGCTCCCGGACTTACCCAGGACGCTGCTGAGTACCTCGTTTCCAAGAACGTAAAGATGGTCGCAGTTGACACACCTTACATCGACTGCCCTGTCGCTACAAATCTTACTGTTCATGTCGGACGTCCCGGTCCTTTCATGAAGAGACTCGTACCTACATATCAGGAGACACATGACGGAAAGGATCCTTATGCAGAGTATCCCGGATTCTATCCTGCCATCAAGACTCTTGCGAAAGCTCAGATCCCTGTTATCCAGCAGGTAGCCGGCGAGGTTGATGACCTTACAGGCAAGAGAGTCACTTTCGTTGCTGCTCCTGTTAAGATCCGCCGCGGCGCTGCATGCCCGGTCCGTCTGACAGCCATCATCGATACAACCGGCGAGGCCCGTATCGACAAGGGCGAGAAATTTTAATACAGGAAAGGAGAACGAAATAAATGAGTCTTAATTTTTACGATTTATCACATACATTCGAACCTTTCATGCCACAGTGGCCTTCAGGCTGCAACCTCAAGGAAGAGGTTATCCGCTACCATGCAGATGCCAATATGTATGACATCATGTGGCAGGGAATCATGCACAGGGGAACTCACATGGACGCTCCTCTTCATGTTACAGAGTGCACACCTGACATAACTAACTATCCTCTCTGGAGATTCTTCGGAACAGGTGTCTGCCTTGACATCCCTAAGGGAAAATGGGGCAAGCTTGAGCCCGCAGATCTCGAGAAATTCGACAGCATCATCAAAGAAGGCGACATGGTCCTGATCAATACTTCCCAGCATCACATCTGGGCAGACTCAGATGACTATTTCGCATATGGATGCGGCGCTACCGGACAGCTTGCTTACTGGTTCAAAGACAAGAAAGTCAGATTCGTAGGATACGGCTGCCAGGCAAATGATCATCCTCTTGCGACAAAGCTTGTTGACCTCGGCCTTGGACCGCTCCGCCCCGACCTCATGAAGGAATACGAGGAAGAGTACGGACATGACACAAAGGTTGACTTCCCTCTCTGGGAGCCCGGACACAAGTTCCTTATGGTCGAGGGTGGCATCCCCGGCGTTGAGAACGTTGGTGATGACGGCTACGTAAAGGGCGACTATGAGTGGAAAGAAGGCGGATACGGAACAAAGCATGGTGATTTCGACGAAGTTGCCGGAAGAAGATGCACATTCCTCTGCTTCCCTTGGAGATTTGTAGGCGGTGAAGGCTCCATCGTACGCTGCCTTGCCATCACAGATCCCGATCAGGAGTTCCGCTTTGAAACAGGCGAGAGCGTAAAATAAACTGTTACAGCATTAAATATTATTCAGGAGGCGATTTATAATGCACAAGTTATTTGACATCGAAGGTAAAAACGCAGTTGTAGTTGGCGGAGCCGGCGGTATCGGACAGAGCCTTGCTCAGGGTCTTGCTGAGGCAGGCGTTAACGTCATCATTTCTTCCAGAAAAGAAGAGTCCTTAAAGAGAGCTCAGGAAGAGATCAAGGCAGCATGCGGCGTTGAAGTTGATTACATCCCCGCAGATGCTACCGATGAAGCTTCAGTTCAGGCTCTTGTTGAGCAGTCCATCGCTAAGCTCGGCAAGGTTGACATCCTTGTATGCGCTCAGGGACTTAACAAGAAGTTCCCTGCAGAAGATTTCCCGATGGATATCTACGAGAACATCTTCAAGGTAAATGTTATCGGCATCATGCTCTGCTGCAAGTCTTTCGCAAAGCATATGTTTGAGAACGGATACGGCAAGATGGTCATCCTTTCCTCAACACGTGACTGTGTTGCAACAAAGGGACCCGGCAATGCCGGATATGCTGCTTCCAAGGGTGCTGTCAAGATGCTCATCAAGCAGCTTGCATCTGAGTTTGGCCCTCACGGCATCACTGTAAACGGCATTGGACCTACCGTTACAGAGACTCCTATGATGACATCAGTCATCGAGCAGCGTGGCGGAGACGCTTACAGAAAGAGCCTTGCAGACGATCTTCCTATGCGTCGTATGGCTGTTCCTGCAGACTGTGTCGGAACATGCCTGTTCCTTGCAGCTCCTGCTTCAGACTTCGTAACAGGCGAAGTTGTATATCCGGACGGCGGACTTACAGCTGTAAGATAATTACTGAATACGGACACGGGAAGTTACAGCTTCCCGTGTCTGTGTGTTACCATGCCAGAAACAGCCTTCGGGCTGAGAATAAAATACAAATGAGGTAAATAATTATGGGAAAGAAACTCGTTATCACCGCTTGCCTTTGCGGTGCAGGAACCAAGAAATCACAGACCCCTTACGTTCCGGTAACTCCGGAAGAGATCGCTAACGATGCGATCGCATGCGCAAAGGCAGGCGCTTCTGTCATCCACATCCATGTTCGTGATGAGGAAGGCAACAACTGCATGTACACTTCAAAGTTCGTTGAGGTTATCAAGCTTATCAAGAAGAAACAGAAAGAAGAAGGCGTTGATCTTGTTCTCAATCTTACATCATCAGGCTCCAAGTTCCCTGAGCAGATGAGACTCAACCACTTCCCTGTTCTTAAGCCTGAAATGAGCTCATACGATCCCCTTTCAATGAACTGGGCAAACTCATATATCTTCACTAACTCACCTCAGTTTCTTGAGAAACTCGGCGTTGAGCTTCAGGAGCTCCAGATCAAGCCTGAGTGCGAGATCTTCAACGGCGGAGATATGGCAAACGTTGACTACTATGTAAAGAAAGGCATCCTTAAGACACCTGTTCATTATCAGTTCGTTCTCGGTGTTACAGGCGGTATGCCCGGTACAGCAGAGGCTCTTGCTTACTTAGTACCCAAGATGCAGCCCGGCTCAACATGGTCAATCTCAGGTATCGGCAGATGGCATCTCCCCTGCGTCCTTCACGGACTTGCAATGGGATGCGATGGACTCCGTGTCGGTCTTGAGGACAACATCATGTATGAGAAAGGTGTTCTTGCTACAAACGTTCAGCTTGTTGAGCGTACAGTAAAGATCGCTGAAATGGTTGGCAGAGAGATCGCAACTGCTGCAGAGGCACGTGAGATCCTCGGTCTTGTAAACCATGATGCAGAAGTCGACTATGAAGCTCTTAATCCTGCTGATTATATCGAAGAAGATCTTAGACTTATGGGCAAATAATCCATATTTCCTAAATATTAGAAAGGTTTGATCACGATGAAATTAGAAGACATTAAAAGAATAGCGGTTCTCGGAGCAGGAACGATGGGCCCCGGAATTGCCCAGGTATACGCAACAGGCGGATATGAAGTCGTAATGTGGACACGTTCAGAGTCTACACGCGAGAAAGCCCTTGCTTCCCTCAAGAA
>JAZOAJ010000047.1:0-5091 GCA_045595385.1 Lachnospiraceae bacterium
CTTTTACCGCGGAGCTGATGAACTGTTTTGTGCTGCCGCTCCTTGGCGGGTCCATAATGATCACATCAGGCTTTTCACCGGCTTTTACCATCCTTTCAAGTAAAGCGCCTGCGTCGCCATTGTAAAACCTTGCGTTTCTGATATTGTTTTCCTTCGCGTTTGAAATGGCGTCGGCGACGGCATTTTCATTAAGCTCCACGCCGATCACCCTCTTTGCCTTACCGGCCAGTGAGAGACCTATCGTCCCGATGCCGCAGTAGGCGTCCAGCACGGTCTCCTCCCCGGTAAGCTGCGCATAATCCGCCGCTATGCCGTAGAGTACCTCCGTCTGAACGGGGTTTACCTGATAAAATGAGTCCGGCGAGATCCTGAATGTACACCCGCACAGGGTGTCTTTAATGAAACCTGGACCGTATATGGTGCGGTTATAACTGCCCAGGACCATGCTGGTCTTTCTGTTATTGACATTTATGATGATGGTGGTTATCTCGGGATGAAGAGCGCGGAGTGCTTTGACGAATGCTGCCCTTCCGGGAAGTTCTTTCCCCGAAAGCACGAGCACCACCATGACTTCGCCGCTCTTGAACCCTCTTCTTACGAGCACATGCCTTAACAGACCTCTTCCGAGATCCTCGTCATAAGGCTGGTATTTAAATGATCTGGCAAGGCCGCGTATCGTGAAAATGATCTTCTGACAGATCTCATCTTCTATGAGGCACCCGTCAACCCTGACAGGGTCGTGGGTATTTGCCGCATAACAGCCCGAAACTATCTCGCCGTGCCTGTCCCTGAAGATCACATGATGGACTTTATTCCTGTAATTGCACGGAAAGTCCATCCCGATGATGGGACGGACTTTTCCGGTACTTCCTAGGAGTTTTTCAATTGCCTTTTGTTTTTTAGAGAGCTGTTCCTCATACGGGATGCCGGTGAACACACAGCCTCCGCATTTTCCGGAAACAGCGCACTTCTTATTGTCTGCCATCTGCATACAGTCTAATGATGTTCATCATTACCCTTGTTGATATCTCCATGCCCTCAAGGGAAATGTGCTCGTACGGGCCGTGATAACCCTGCCCGCCTGTTGCAAGGTTCGGGCACGGAAGTCCCCTGAAGCTCAGGGCTGAACCGTCTGTGCCGCCGCGTACAGGATGGACTCTGGGCTCAATGCCTTCCATCCTTACAGCCTGCAGGGCAGTCTCAACTATGTCCATGCGGTCCTTCAGGACCTCAGCCATGTTGTAATATGAGTCTTTTTCCTCGACCTTTACGGTTCCTTCGCCGTATTTCAGGTTAAGCGCCTCAGCTATCTCAAACAGTTTTGCCTTGCGCTCTTCAAACTTCCCTTTGTCATGGTCACGGATTATGTAGACCAGCTCTGCTTTCGCGACTTCTCCGCTCATGCCTGTCAGATGATAAAAGCCTTCATAACCGCTGGTGTTCCTGGGCTGCTCTTTTTCAGGGAGCATTCCGGCAAACTCACATGCGATGAGGCCCGCATTTACCATGATGTCCTTCGCGCTTCCGGGATGGACGTTCACTCCGGTAACGGTCACGCGTGCAGCCGCGGCATTGAATGTTTCATACTCGATGCCCCCTTCAATGTCGCCGTCAGCAGTAAATGCGAAATCCGCGCCGAGCCTTTCAAGGTCAAGCAGATGCGCGCCTGATCCGATCTCTTCATCAGGCGTGAACGCCATGCAGATCTTTCCGTGCGGCATGCCGCTCTTTATGATCTCGTCCGCCATGGTCATGATCTCGGCGATACCTGCTTTGTCGTCAGCGCCGAGAACGGTGGTGCCGTCTGTTGTGATCAGCGTCCTTCCCTTCATTTCCTTAAGATGCGGGAAATCCGATGTCTTTATTGTCCTGTCACCTGCGGGAAGATAGATGTCTTCCCCGTCATAGTTCTCATGGACCACAGGAATGGCCGGCTTGTCGCAGAAGTCAGATACTGTATCCAGATGCGCTATGAATGCGATCGCCGGAACATTTTCATACCCTTCTGTTTCAGGGATGTTTCCATAGACATAGCAGTGCTTATCCACATAAGCATCTGAAATGCCGATCTTCGTCATCTCTTCAGCCAGCATGTCGGCAAGGTCGAACTGATACCTGGTCGACGGAGTCCCGGTACCTTTTTCATCACTGGGCGTATATGTCTTTACATATCGTAAAAAACGTTCAAGCAATTGTTCTTTCATTTATCAATAGCACTCTCTGTAGATCTTAGCTACTCTTTCCTTGTCAAGGGCAACGAAGTTGTTGGCCATGAGACGCTGCTGGTTGACCATTACGGACTCAGCAAACTCCTCGATCTCTTCTTCCTTCATTCCGAACTCATGAAGAGGCTTCTTCTGGATCAGGTTGTTAAGAAGATTCTCAAGCTCGTCATAAACAACCGCGACGTCGCATCCAAGGATGTCAGCGATGTACTTGTTCAGGACAGCGATCTCTCCGTCTGTCTTAAGCTCCATGTAGTTCTTGAGGACCTGTGTGAACAGGACGTAGTTTGACTCGCCGTGTGCAACATGATATGTCGCTCCGAGAGGATATGCAAGAGCATGTACTGCAGCGCAGCCGGCATTTCCGAATGCGATGCCTGCATAGTCGGAAGCGATGAGGAAGTCCTCAAGCAGATCGTAGCGTGCATCCTGTCCCTTGTCGCGGATCTCCATGAAGCCGCGGAGGATCATGTCTATTGCCTTGTATCCGAACATCTTTGTGAATCCGTTTGCCTTCGGTGACAGTGATGACTCAACAGCATGTACAAGCGCATCAATTGAGCTTGTTGCGAAGAAGAAGAACGGAAGTCCCTTTACAAGTTCAGGGATGAGGACTGCCTTGTCAGCATACATCTCATCTACTGCCAGGCCCTTCTTTGTGCCCCTGCTGTTAAGAGCAAGGATCGCAACATTTGTAACCTCTGAACCGGTTCCGCATGTTGTGGGAACAAGGATGAGCTCCTTGTCTTTTACGATCTCAAGCTTCTGGTCATAGAGATCAAGGACCGGTGATACGTTCTTAAGCGCGAAGATCTTGCTTATGTCAATGACTGTGCCGCCGCCGATCGCGATGATCCTCTTGGGCTGGGTCTTGATGTCTGCATACATTGCCTCGACCATGTCGTCTGAAGGCTCGCCCTTGCCGTATCTTTCCTGGTAAATTACTTCACACTCAAGGTTCAGGTCGCCAAGGAAAGGCTTATAGATGAACTCGTTGGTGATGACGAGGTCTCCCTTGCCGATCTGGAATTCCTTCGCAAATTCTACTGCGCTCTTATAGCTGTAGATCTCAGGCTTTAAAGTAAACTGTTTCATTGTTTATTTCCCTCCAAATTATTATTTATTTTTTATCCAGCCGGCAAATGTTTCCGGCCGGTCAAGTGCCAGATTGTGGCATCCTTCATTCATGCTGCAAGGAGCATTCCAATGTTGCGCAGCGGATGCCATCATGTGCCCGAAAGCTCCGCCTGGGTCAAGCGTGCCTGCTCCGCATTCGCAGGGCATCTTTAGTTTTATGTCAGGCCAGCGCCTTGAATATCCGAGTATCCCGTCCACTTCATGGTGCAGGAACCACTGCAGATTGTCAATATTGTGCTGCAGCTGTTCAGTCGACACCTCTTTAGCGAGCGGGTCCGCCTCACCTATTGCCTCAATGAAATACAGCATTGCCCTCGCTACGCGGTTCTTCTGCGCTGCAGCATGAAGCTTATCCCGCAGTTCATCCATTTTATCCATGTCCTCCGGTTCAGGGCTGTAAGCCGCTTCATAAAGATAAAGCTTACTTACCCGCTCCGGATAGGCTCTTGCCATTTCAAGCGCGACCAGGCCTCCTGCGCTGCATCCGGCAACTATTGCCTTCGCATCCTTACCGGCAAGCGCGTCCAGCACGCAGACGGCGTCTGCTGCCTGCAGCTCTACAGTATCACCATCTTTTTCTTTAGTCACGCGGCTTTTTGAATATCCTCGCCTGTCATATGTTATGACTGTATGGTCACGCGCGAGGATCTGCGCCGTCTCTGCGAAGAATGAGCTGTCACAGGCCACACCGTGTATCAGCATGATCACCGGACCCGAACCCTGCCGCAGTGCGTAAATGCTGCAGCCGTCAGCTTCCACCATGAATTCCTCAGGGACCGGGCGGCTCATCTCCATTATCAGATCATGCCTGTCCCACCGGAGTGAAAAGTCCAGTGTATGTCCCGTCTTTACGATCTGGAACTCACCGGCGATCCGCCGGATCTCATTTTCAAGCTCTTCCGGACCGGTCACCGAGATCGTCTGGCAGACAGGTACAAGCAGCGGCTGTATGTCTGAAATGTTCTCTCCGCTGCACTCAATGAAGAACCCTCCGGGCATCACATCGTCCCACAGATCCGGGTTTATGTTTTCAGCCATGACCCTGACAATGCTGTTGCCCTCAGCAAGGCATCCCCTCTCTATTCCGGAGGCAATGCCGCATGCGGCCATGTATTCCGCCTGTTCCCATTTCTTCACAGCCAGATCTGCCCTCGCCGGATAGCGGCCTTTAAGGAACTTCTCCACTTCCCGCCAGAATATCTCCCTGGCAGATCTTACATTTTCCTCCGATCCCTTCCAGAAAATGATCGAAGGTGATGAGCATGCGTTCTGATCGTTAAGGTAGGTGTCATTATAAAAGTCCCTGATCAGAGTCTCATTGCCGGTATTTCCAAGGATCGTCTCAGCGTCCATCACCGCCATTGAGTGTCTGTTCGGGAATGCGATGTCAACCGCTCCCGTCTTTAACGGGGATCTCTGTATCTCATCAACCGACCTGTCGCCGCCCCAGATGACTCTGGCATCGCAGTTTCCTGAGAGCCGGTCGGTGATCTCTTTATCATGGTCATAGCGTATCAGCACGATGCGGCTTGCGAAAAGTTCTGACCCTTTCATTGCCGCCGCAAGCGTTGAAAGCAGTGCGCTGTTTACTGCGTCCTCTCTCGAAGGCGGTCGCATGATCACGCTGATTCCGGCAAGCAGTCCCGCTGCCAGGCTGTATGCGAACAGTCCCGGCATGTTCGCAGGCACGAATTGGAGGCAGATACCGCATCCTTTTCGGCTGCCTTGG
>JAZOAJ010000048.1:0-5270 GCA_045595385.1 Lachnospiraceae bacterium
CCCAGCAGGTCTCTTGTGTCAAAGTATTCAAAACTGGTGCCAAGTGCAGGGTCAACATCACCTTTCCATTCTGAACGGACACCTTCCGTCTTCATTATAGCACGGAATCCCGCATTGTCATCGGTCTGGATCCCGAGATGATGGATGCAGCCTTCACCATGCTTGCGCAGATGCTCGGCATATGTGCCTTTTTCATCCATGGGCTGTATGAGCTCGATCTCTATACCGTCAAGAACGCATACAGCGACCCGGACATCAATGTCTGTGGGCACAGAAAAGTACTTTGTATTGCTGGCAGGGGCACCAAGGCCTTTTTGTGTATCAACGACCAGCTTAAAAGGTCCGATTCCGACTTTTTCAAAATTAGCGATCCGCTTCTCAAGATCGTAGGTTGCTATGCCAATCTGGAGTATCTTTGTAAATTTAGCCATGTCTTTACCTCTTATTCTTTCTCAGTCGTAAGGTTATCCGCGAGTGCCTGCTGTTTAAGGATGGCGCCTTTAAGCGCCTCGGGGCCATGGTCGCAGGTCAGGTGCACAAGGAAATGATCGTTTTCAAGTTCAATACCTGCAGTTTCAGCAAGAGCATCAACATCGCTGACGCCCATGTCTCTTACGCAAATGGGAAGGCCGATGGCGCGTCCGAACTTCATGATCTGATCGATCTCCTCGTCCGGATATTTCTCCAGAATGAGCTGGGTGATCAGTCCGATGAAAACGCGCTCACCATGCATGAAATCATGTCCGCCGGGAATGGTGCAGAGCCAGTCGCCGAAACCATGTGCGCATGCGCATCCTGTATTGAGTCCGCCGATGCTTGAAAGGAAGCAGTTGGCTTCGATGACCCTTTCCAGTTCAGGAGTCACGGTATCTGCCTTAACTGCATCATATGCCGCTAAACCGTCTCTGAGGACTATGGTCCTGCAGAGGTTTGCCAGCATTATGGCAGTTTCGGTAATGGCAGGTTTCAGTTCGGGATTGTTGTAGCATGCAAAGCCTTCGTACCAGGTAGTCATGGCATCACCCATTCCTGCAGCGATCAGGCGCTCAGGAGCGTTTGCGATGACCTTGGAGTCTACCATTACTACATCAGGGCATCTGTAATGTGCATAATCGGAGATTATCCTGCTGCCGTCTTCAGAGTAGATGATCGATGCAAATGTGCAGGGCGAGTCAGATGACGCGGTGGTCGGTATCATGATCAGGGGGAGGTTACGCCTGAAAGCGATCAGCTTGGCAATGTCCATGCAGCTGCCTCCGCCGAGGGCACAGATGACTTCAGCTTCGTTGATCTCGGGAAGTGCTTCGACCCTGGCAACTTCCGCTTCGCTGCAGATCTTTCCGCAAACAACAAATGAGTATTCGCAGTCAGTGCTGCTGAAACTTGCCTCAACTGCGTCTTTTGACACGCTGAGGGCAGTCCTTCCGCCGATAAATACAAAGCGTTTTCCATAATTGCGGGCAATGGAAACGAAGTCATTCAGAATGTCGCTGCCGATGTAAAAAGCTCCGGGAAAAAGTATTTTTTTCATTGTTGCACCTCCCAATATTATCATGCCGGTTTCTTATTGATTTCCTGCAATTATCCTGCCAATTAAACCGCATATATGATAAAATACCAAACAAAGGGGGCTATGAAATGGAAAACAAAAATGTGATCATTTTTGAAGCGGATGAGATACGTCCGCAGGACAATCCTGTGACAAAACCAATAACCGGTACACTGTTTGAACAGGTATTGCTGGATGATCCGGATACCGGCATGACAGCTGCAAAGATCATATATCCAGCAGGTTTCAATGTACCTCTTCATACACATCATTGCGGACATGGTTATTACATTTTAAAAGGGACTCTGATCACAAGTGAGGGCAATTACGGTCCGGGAAGTTTCGTGTGGTTCAAAGAAGGTGCGCAGATGGTGCACGGCGCAGGTGACGAACCTGTTGAAGCTTTCGTTTTTGCCAACAAGCCGTTTGATCTTACATTTGTTTCAGACGATGACAAATAATAAAAGGGGATATTAAACAATGCAGCTTGTAATGAGATGTGATGACTTCGGTTATACACCGGTGTTCAATCTGGGCCTGAAGAAAGTCTTGGAGCATGGTATATGCACCCATGTAGAACTTATGAGCGATACACCGGGAAATATCGATGCCATGGAGACCATGAGAAAGTATCCGTGGGTATCTGTCGGATGGCATCAGCATTTCAGAGGCAAACCTGTGCTGCCTGCAGAGCAGGTTCCTTCGCTGGTAAATGAAAAAGGACAGTTCAAGTTCCGTGAAGTCTGGACAAAAGAGACGTTCAATGAGGAAGCCCGAAGAAAGAAATTCGAGGGAGTCAACTATGATGAGATGGTTGCTGAACTTCGTGCGGAACTTGATCTTTTCTTAAAGTACATGGGAAGAGTTCCGGATATGGCCGGTGCAAGACCGGGAAATGTTGCGGGAGACGCAACCATACAGGTTTGTGAAGAATACGGAATACCTTATCAGTGTTCGCGCCGTGTCGGACCGGATGGACGTATCAGTGAGCCCATGGAAAAATGGAAACATGTCAAGATGACAACTATCCATCAGCCCGGACATCCTGTTTATCTGGTAAGGACAAATGAAGACAGTTACATCCGTAACTGCACGTATGACCCGCTGACTTATGTACTCAATGACGAACAGCATGTGCTTGATCTGGAGTGCGGATGCATGGCATGGCACCCGGGATTCTATGATGACTACATGTTTGAAGATGCCACTTATTTCTTTGACGGCGATAAACGCTATTTTGAACCGTCACCACTTGTAGACTGTGCGATGCTCTGTGATCCAAGGCTCCGCCAGTGGATAAAGGCCAACAAGGTTGAGCTGATCTCAGCTGCTGATGCCATCCACGGGACCAGGAATTATCAGAATCATCTGCGCAGCATCGGAAGCGACCTTTACATCGGAAATATACTTGCATAATGGATAAGGATCTGGGGGTTATGGTATTTTATATTATTATTCTTATCGTTGGTGCGGCTCTTTTAGCCTGGATGCTTTATGTTAAATCACGTAAAGATTCTGTAAGGACTGTTTTCATTAAAACAGGTATTTCTTCCTGCTTCATGCTCACAGCTGTTATTTGCATGAGCATCAAGGCATCTGCCGGGGCCGGGTACAGCCTGTTTCAGTATTTTGTCCTTCCGGGCTTATTGTTTGGACTGCTTGGTGACATATGGCTGGGTCTTAAGAACGCCCAGGGGAAAGAGCAGGGTTCATTTACGCTTGCCGGCTTTATTTCGTTCCTGATCGGACATCTGTTCTACATTGTCGGCATGAGCGTCTGCTATGGCAGCGGCAATCCGCTGTACATCATCCTGCCAATCGTTGTCGGAATAGGTCTTGGAATACTTATCGGTTTCAGCGAGAAACTCATGAAAGTGCGGTACGGCCATTACAAAACGATAGTCATCATTTACGGATGTGCCTTAAGCAGCATGACGCTGCTCGCACTAAGCATGGCAATAAAAACCGGGTGGGCAGTTAAAACGCTCAACCTGATGTTCATCGGAGGCGTCCTGTTCCTGACATCTGACCTTATACTGTGCCAGATGTATTTCGGAAAGGCCGATGAGAAAAGCGTGGGATTTACTGCAGCTAATCTGATAACATACTATGCTGCGATGTTTATTATCGCATCCAGCCTTATGTTTGCATGAAACTGGCATACATATTGCAACCTAAAAATTATTATTTTTATT
Source organism: Lachnospiraceae bacterium (assembly GCA_045595385.1). Taxonomy (GTDB): domain Bacteria; phylum Bacillota; class Clostridia; order Lachnospirales; family Lachnospiraceae; genus RGIG5612. Next base: position 3,745 of record JAZOAJ010000048.1, read on the forward strand.
AGTTATTTCTATAGATTTTAAGAATGGAGAAAAACAGGCTATGAACAGACTATCACATGAAGAACTGCGAAAGACTGCTGATAAAGCCAGACTTGAGGCGGTGACAATGGTCTACCGTGCTGCATCAGGTCATCTGGGCGGCTCTCTTTCAGCAATGGATGCACTGGTCACACTGTACTTTAATGTCATGAATGTCGATCCGGAAAACCCCGGATGGGCAGAGCGCGACCGTTTTGTCATGTCAAAGGGACACTGCTCACCGGCGCTTTATCCGGTACTTGCTCTCAGGGGCTTTTTCCCGGTAGAAGATCTTGTACAGTTCCGCCGCATAGATTCACACATGTCAGGCCATGTAGTAATGGATGTCAAGGGTGTTGACATGTCTACAGGATCACTCGGACAGGGAATCTCTACAGCAGTAGGAATGGCTCTCGGCGCCAAGGCAGCAGGCAAGAGTTTCCGTGTTTATTCAATCCTCGGAGACGGTGAGGTCGATGAAGGACAGGTATGGGAAGCTGCAATGGCAGCAGCAAAGTACAACCTCGACAATCTCTGCGCAATAGTGGATGTTAACGGACTTCAGATCGACGGAGCAACCGCTGATGTAATGCCTACAGAACCTCTTGATAAGAAGTTTGATGCATTCAACTGGAATGTCATCAAATGTGACGGACATGACTATGGAGAACTTGAGGCAGCATTTGAAGCAGCTGCAGCATGCAAAGGCAAGCCGTCTGTGATCCTTATGAAGACCGTAAAAGGAAAAGGCGTTTCATTCATGGAGAACCAGGCAGGATGGCATGGAAAAGCTCCGAATGATGAGCAGTTTGAGATCGCAAAAGCGGAACTTGAAGCCGCTATCGGAAAGGAGGCGTAAACAGATGGCAGAGAAAATAGCAACCAGAAATGCATATGGTGATGCATTGGTAGAATTTGCAAATGATTATCCTGAACTGGTAGTATTTGACGCCGATCTGGCAGGCGCAACAATGTCCAAGACTTTCAAGGACGCTTATCCTGAACGCTTCTATGACATGGGCATAGCAGAGGCAGATATGCAGGGTGTTGCTGCAGGTATGTCAACACTTGGATTTAAGCCTTTTACTACTACATTTGCAATGTTCGCAACAGGAAGGACATGGGAGCAGGTACGCAACTCGATCTGCTATCCTCATCTCAATGTCAAAGTCATCGGATCACATGGCGGACTTTCAGTCGGCGAAGACGGAGCTACACATCAGTGTATCGAAGATTTTGCCCTGATGCGCGCCATCCCCGGAATGACTGTACTTTGCCCCTGCGATGCAAATGAGATGCGTCTTGCAGTTAAGGCACTCCTTGATTATGAAGGACCTGCTTACATGCGTCTCGGACGTCTTGCTGTTGAGAATGTAACTGATCAGCTCCCTGATTATAAGTTTGAACTGGGCAAAGGCTGCGTTCTTAAAGAAGGAACAGATGTTACACTGATCGCAAATGGCCTCATGGTCCAGAGAGCTCTTAAAGCTGCCGAGATCCTGGCAGAG
>JAZOAJ010000049.1:0-3303 GCA_045595385.1 Lachnospiraceae bacterium
CGGCAAATCCGGACGTGGTAAATGCCCTTTCGGGTATCAGCAGATCTCCGACTTCCACATCTTCACTGATGCTGCCGGCAGTCCCGGTCCTGATTATGATGTCAGTATCATAAAAATTGTAAAGCTCATATGCGTATATGCTCAGCGAAGGGATACCCATGCCGCTTGCCATTACGGATACCGGGTGGCCGTGCCATGTCCCGGTATACCCCTGCGCGCCTCTTATGTTGTTCACCAGCCGGGGAGCCTCAAAAAACTCCTCAGCTATCCACTTTGAGCGCAAGGGATCTCCCGGCATCAGGACTACCTTCGCGAAATCTTCTTTTCCTGCCGAATTGAACGGTGTCGGTACCATTTCTGTTTTTGTTTCCTTTTCAGAATCCGTAGATATCATATATCTCGTCTGTATAAACGCCTTTTTCCCTGTATATTATGAGCGGTTTTTCTATCTTCATGCCGCTCCTTCCTCCCAGTGAAGCCTCCAGAAGGAACAATACCGCTTCCGAATCAATGAAGGAATGCACCATTTTAAGCCTTTTCGGCTCAAGCCTGTGGGCTTTCAATGTGCTCATTATCTCGGAAAGGCGCTCCGGTCTGTGGACCAGATAAAACTTCCCGCCTTCCTTAAGGAGCTTTGATGTCTGGGATGCAACATCTTCAAATGTGCACAGGACTTCATGTCTTGCAATCGCCTTGGTCTCGCTCGGATTTTTGATCCCTCCGTCCGCTTTCATGTAAGGCGGATTGGATGTTACCGCATCAAAACTTCCTTTTTCAAATAATTCCGAGGCTTCCTTAATGTCTCCCTTAACGATCTTTACGTCTCTCTCAAGATCATTCAGCCGGACGCTGCGCCCGGCCATTTCAACACTTCTTTCCTGTATTTCAAGTCCCGTGATGTCTCTTGACTTCGTTTTTGCCCTCAGGAGTATGGGGATTATCCCTGTTCCTGTCCCGAGATCAAGGATCTTTCCGCCGGTCTGAGGCGGCACGAAGCCACTCAGCAGCACTGCATCCATCCCGAAACAGAATCCGTTCGGGTTCTGGATTATCCTGTATCCGTTTCTTTCCAGATCGTCGATCCGTTCTCCATCCAGAAGCTGAACTTCCATATTGCGTCTCTCCGGTCCGTCACCTGGGATCTTTTTTCATGTCTTCCATGATCTGGAGTTCTTCCGCTGTCGGAGGCTGTTTCTTCTCGCCGCCTTTATTCTTCTTAGTGAACTTCAGCATCCCGGCATCATACTCGCGCATTTCCCTCTCATCATTTCCTATGTCAACGATGACTTTTATCTTCTGGCGGAGGATGTTCACCGCGCTGACAACGCCGTGATATCCGTCCTCTGTCACGGTCTCATAGCCTACGCGGGGAAGAGTTTTATTGAGCTCGCGGTATGTCTCTTCCTCATATCTTATGCAGCACATGAGTCGTCCGCATGCACCGTATATCTTGGTGGGATTGAGGCTCAGGTTCTGGTCCTTGGCCATCCTGATCGATACCGGCTGGAAGTCGGTCAGGAACTTATGGCAGCAGAATTCCCTTCCGCAGACACCTATTCCTCCCATCGCACGCGTCTCGTCGCGGACTCCTATCTGTCTGAGCTCGATCCTGGTCCTGTATACGCTTGCAAGATCCTTTACCAGCTCACGGAAATCTATGCGGCCGTCAGCCGTGAAATAAAACAGTATCTTGCTGCCGTCAAATGTATACTCGACATTTACGAGCTTCATCTCCAGCCCGTGTTTTGCTATCTTTTCATTGCATACGTCAAAGGCATCCTTTTCCTTCTGCGCATTTTCTTCGACTTTTTTTCTGTCCGCGTCCGTGGCCACCCTTATGACAGGCTTGAGCGGCGAGGTGATCTCATCTTCATCCACTTCTTTAGCGGGAAATGCCACTTCGCCGAATTCCACGCCCCTGGCGGTCTCAACTATCACGCAGTCATCGGCGTTGATCTCGATGTCACCGGGATCAAAATAATAAACCTTGCTGCCTGTTTTAAATTTAACTCCTATTACTTTTACCATTTTATATTTCTCCTGATCATCAGAAACAGTATTTCCAGAACTGCTTCTGCTTTGACATTTGCCTCCAGCCTCGTTTGGGCTGTATCTATTGCCTTCATGACATTTTCAAGTCTTTCATATGGGACATTGTCTGCAAAGCGCTTCAGCGTTTCCTTTTCCGCCGGAAAATACAGTTCGCTGTGCAGATCTCCTTCTTCTGCTTTGAGAACAAGAATGTCCCTGAACCACATCCTCGAAACTTTTAGTATCTGCAGCGGGTCTTCTTTGCCAAATGCCGCTGCTTCATCGAAAATGTCCGCGGCATTCATTGTTTTTAACTTCTTCAGAACATCCGTGGCTCCCTGTACCGTGTCCGCGCTCTCCGGGGATGTCGAAAGACCGATCGCCTCCCCGAGATTTCCTCTTGCAAATGCTGCTGCCCGCTCTGCCTGTGCTTCAGACACTCCCAGCCTGTCCTTCAGGTAATCCCTGATCGTATCTCCTGACAGTTTTTCCATGTCAAGACGTATGCATCTTGACCTGATAGTATCCAGAAATGAATCCGCATTTTCTGAAAGCAGGAAGATGATCACGTATTCCGGGGGCTCTTCGATGGTTTTGAGAATGGCGTTCTGCGCGCTCTCATTCATGAGATGAGCATCTTCAATTATATATATCTTATACGGGCCGTAATACGGTTTGATGCTTACATCATCTATTATCTGCTGCCTGACTTCGCCTACCTGTATGACCTTTTCTTTTTCCCGCTTCAGGACAATGATGTCGGGATGATTTCCGCTCAGGGATTTTGCACAGGAAGGACAGCTGCCGCACGGACCGTCACTCAGCCTTCTCTCCTTCGGCTTTTCGATTGCGAACATGGAAAACAGATCGGTCTGCCCGTCATCGCCGCCGCCATGCATTTTGTCGCACAGAAGAGCGGCCGCAAAATAGCGGGCAAATGTCTTCTTCCCGCTTCCTGCCGGTCCGTTGATTATATAGGCGTGCGACATCCGGTCTCTGGCGAAAGCCTCTGCCAGATGCTCCATATTCCTTTTGTTTTCAAGGATCTCTGTAGTCTGCTGCATTGTTTTACCGGAAGATCTCCTGTTTTATCTCTGCCAGGCATTCTTCCATGTCTGTATTGTCAAATCTCTTTACTATCCCGGCTTCTGTCAGCTTTTCCTCGCTGAAATCCTCGCTGTCAGTAAGAAACCGCCTGCACATCTCCGCATATCCGGGCTTCTTCTGGGCCCGTTCCCTTCCAAGGGCTCTCTCCAGCCTCAGTCCGTCTTC
>JAZOAJ010000050.1:0-2398 GCA_045595385.1 Lachnospiraceae bacterium
GGCATTCCTTTCAGGAAGGGAGAGACCAGACTTGTCGAGACGGTCAACGGGATTCTTGACGAACTACGCAGCGAGGGCAAACTTCTCGAGCTGTCCGAGAAATATTTCGAAGCGGATTACACGGTTTCTGTGTTCGAGAGACAGTAAAAAAAGAGCTGCCTGGCGCAGTCCCAGCAGGGCGATTGTCCGGCAGTGTGTGCAGGTGCCATTCACAGACAGGAACAGCGCTGTGAATGGCGTTCTTTATCACGAAATCGGAGTAGATGTTATATGAATGAACGACTATTGGGAATCCTGGTGAATTCGTTCCCGAGGCTCCTTTTGTACCTTTTTAAGGTCACCATACCGCTGACAGTCAGTATTTTTACGATCAGTGTCATACTGGCATTTATTCTCGCACTGATACAGGTGCTTAATATACGGGTTCTTAAGACACTGACCCGTATCTACGTGTGGGTCTTCCGAGGCACTCCGCTGATCGTGCAGATGTACATCATTTTCTACGGCCTGCCATCGCTGGGGATCTCATTGAATGCCTTTCCTTCCGCAGTCATCGCGTTTTCCATGAATTATGCAGCTTATATGTCGGAGACGATCCGGGCCGCGATCCAGTCTGTCCCACAGGGGCAGATAGAGGCGGGGTATATGATCGGACTGACTTACGGACAGATCATGCGCAGGATCGTGATCCCGCAGGCTGCCCGTGTCGCTTTCCCGACCATGTTCGGTTCGCTGATCGGACTGACAAAGGACAGCTCGCTTGCCGCCAGCATCACTGTTGTTGAGATGTTCAAGACAGCACAGCAGATCGCCTCAAAGTATTTTGAGCCCTTCGCGTTATACTGTGAAGCTGCCGTAATCTATTTGATGCTGAACACCGTGCTGACGCTCCTGCAGGCTTTCCTTGAGCGTAAGCTTACATGGAAGCAGCCCAAAGAGGAGAGTGAAAAGATCCCTGCCTTACAGGCAGACACCGAATAATGTAAGAGTGTAAAGGAAGGAACACAACATGTCTGTTATTTCTGAAATTGATCCGAATACAGCGCCGCAGGTAATCAGGGATATCATTGAGGAACATGTCGCAAGCGGTCATCGCATGACCGGAGAGAAGAGGACACTGCTGCACAATCCGGTGGCCTTTCACACACTTGAGACTGGCTCCTATGCGCTAGATGATGAGCTTCAGCGCCTGATCGGGAAGAGGGCGGCGGATTTTTTTGAATATGCGATCTCAGTAGAATACGACTGTATTGTCTGTACGACGTACTTTGGAAATCTGCTCAAGCGCAACAACATTGATTTTGAGACCTTTGCGTTCACGCCGAAGGAGGAGCTCCTGATCGAGTACGGGCGCGCGATCGCCCGTGACCGCAAGAATATCCCCGGGGATCTGTTTGCCAGGTTAAAGAGCATATTTACCGAGGAAGAGATCGTGGTCATCACGACAATGGGCGTTATGATGGTCGCGAACAATTATTTCAATGATATTCTGGATGTTAAGCCGGATGCACCTGTCTGAAGAGGTAATCCAAAATGCTGGAAGTAAAAAATCTGTACTGCAGTTATGGCAGCATGGAAGTATTGAAAAATGTAGATTTTAAGGTTGATAACGGCGAGGTCGTCGCCGTGATCGGCAGCAGCGGTTCCGGAAAGACAACGCTGCTGCGCTGCCTGAGCTTTTTGAATAAAGCAAACAGCGGAACCATCATTTTTGACGATTTTGAAAAAGATATCACCAGACTGAAAAAAAATGATATCATGAAGCTGCGCTCTAAAATGGGATATGTCTTTCAGGATTTCAATCTGTTCCGCAACATGACAGTGCGGCAGAATATTCTGGAAGGACTGGTAACTGCCAGAAAGATGGATCCCACAGAAGCCGGGAAGATCGTTAATGAGATGCTTGAAAAGGTGGGAATGTCACACCGGGCAGAGTACTATCCCGCCCAGCTTTCCGGAGGCCAGCAGCAGCGGGCAGCGATCGCCAGAGCCCTTGCCTATAATCCTGAGATCATCCTGTTTGATGAGCCGACATCTGCGCTGGATCCGGAGCTGACACGTGAAGTTCTGGCAGTCATGAAGCGCCTCGCAAAGGAAGGGACGACCATGGTGGTGGTCACCCATGAGATGAGCTTTGCGCAGGAAGTGGCCGGCAGGGTGATTTTTATGGAAAATGGCGTTGTAGTGGAGGAGGGGAGATCCTCGGAATTCTTCACCAGCCCAAAAGAAGAGAGTACCAGACGGTTCCTTAGACTGTCCATGCAGGAACAGGATTATGTTATATAAGGTCATAGGCATTGGGCAGAGCGTTATCTGAGGTGTACGGCAATGGCAGAAATTGTTCATTCCATTGAGGAACTTGTCGGCAGGAAGTCGGATCGTAGCCATGTCGTTCTGT
>JAZOAJ010000051.1:0-2156 GCA_045595385.1 Lachnospiraceae bacterium
GACCGGAAATGGCTGCTGTCAGAGATCGCAGGGTGCGATCGCAAACTGAAGGTCGACCATGTGCATATCTGTCTGGACAGCACGATCATCCGTCTGGGTGAGCTGGAGCTGGTGGTAATTCCGTGTGAGCTGGCCAGTGCATTCGGGAAACAGATCAAGTCGGCTTCCAATGCGAAGGTATGCCTGATCTGGGGCTATTCCAACGGACATTCCACTTATATCGTCGAAGCCAAGGGATTCAACGGGGGACATGACGGTATCTCCACACAGCTGAAACGCGGCCAGGCAGAGGAATATGTCGGGAAACTGATACAGTCTTTGTACTGAAAAAAAGCTTATCATCATAAAATGTCATAAAATGACTAAATTTTATGCCAGAAAGATTGGAAGCGCTGCCATTACAATGATAATGCATGGATGGTCATGCTGCAGAATTGACAGGAAACGCTTTCCTTAAATTTCCGCATTAATGCGGAACTATAAAGAGAGTATTTCTGAAAGAGTGATTCTGTATGAACGTTTTCAATCATATACTCCGCAATTACTGCTGATTAATACGGAAAAATCAAAATGACGCAAAATTGTGTGATGATGTACAATTGAAAATGTAAGAAGAAAGGGGCAAGTATTCATGGCATTTGAACCACTTCCAAATGGAATCATCGAAGTCCGCGTAGACGACAGAATGGTACATGGAATCGTCGCAACTATGTGGATCCCCGGCCTGAACACGACACGTGCAATGGTCGTCAACGAAGCAGCATCCAATGACCCGATGCAGCGCAACCTGCAGAGAATGTCAATTCCTACAGGCGTCAACATGTCTCTTCTGGCACCTGCCAAAGCTGCGGCAAATCTGAACAACGGAAATTATGCCAGCCAGCGTGTGTATGTGTGCGGAAGATACATCAGCGACATCTATGAACTGTTCAAAGCAGGCGTGAAGCTTCCTCGCGTCAACCTCGGCAACGTCACACAGAATACCGGTGAAGTTACAGTCCTTGACAACACAGTACGTGTGAATGCAGAGGAGAAGAGGATGCTGAAAGAAATGTCTGATGCAGGCATTCCGATCGTTGCTCAGTTCAGAAACGACAACACTCCGAAAGATCTGAGCCCTCTGCTCTGATCGACAGCAAAAAAAGGTTTTAAGAAAGGGTAAAACAGAAAGGGGACAAATAATTCATGTTTACACCGTTTCAAATTATTCTTGTCTGCGTGTATTGGTGGCTGTTCACACTTGTATCAGGTGACATCCAGCTGATCAACTACGCGGCAGAAGTCTTCCACGGACTGATCTGCGGCCTGATCATGGGCGATGTCAGAACAGGTCTCGAAGTCGGTGCTACAATGTGCCTTATGGGCATGGGTATCGGCGGATTCGGCGGAGCTTCCGTTCCGAACTACCAGTTTGGTGCTCTGACAGGAACGATCTTCGCTGTATCTTCCGGACAGGGTCTTGAAGCTGGTCTTGCAATCGGTATCCCGATCGCTACTCTTGGGACACAGTTCGATATGCTGTCCAAGATGGCCGGTTCCTTCTTCCTCCACAAGCAGATCGATATGTCACATGCTCACAGATTCAATGAAATGGGCAAGTGGATCTGGGCTTGGAAGGCATTCAAAGCTACATTCTACACACTCCCTGTATTGCTTGGTATGACAGCAGGTGCAGGACTCATCAACGGCCTTCTGCAGAGTATTCCGGGTTGGCTGATGAAGGGTCTGAACACAGCTGCCGGCGCTCTGCCTGCAGTAGGTCTTGCGATCCTCCTGAAGTATATGAACCTCGGCAAATGGTGGGTATGGCTCGTATTCGGTTACGTAATGGTTTCCTATTTCGGACAGTCCATGCTGTCAACAGCATTGCTTGCTATGATCGCAGCAATTCTTACATTCAAGTATCTTGAAGACCGCGACTCCAGAACAGCAGTTGTTGGAGCAGCAACGGGAGGAGATGACTACGATGAGTAACACACAGGGCGTTCTTCTGACAAGAGAAGATTTAAAGAAAGTACTGCACCGTTACCTCTGGGTACGTCAGTCACCGTTTAACTACGAAACAATGCAGTCCGGCGGCTGGGTTTGGGGTATTGACCCTGCTATGCAGAAGATCTATGACGGCGACGCTGATCTGCTTGAAAAGAAGTATGATG
>JAZOAJ010000052.1:0-3092 GCA_045595385.1 Lachnospiraceae bacterium
GGCTGTCTGCATATTCAGCGGATGTTCCGGAAACGGGGCTAAAACAACACGCGCAGTCATTCCGGATGAATCTTACGGAGGTACCGTAAAACAGTTTCTGGAAGGCAACGGTTTCAGCAATTGGATGAACTCCCGGAGAGAATATCTGGACGTATCCAGGCAGCTTCAGCCACAGCTTGTGCCGTTTTATGCTGATATCCTGAAGGCCATTCTTTCGGAAAAGAAAGAGAATACTGTCTGTTCACCCGTAAATATCTATATCGCGCTTGCCATGCTGGCAGAGACTTCATCGGGGGAGACCCGGCAGCAGATCCTAGACGTATTAGGCGTATCTGACATCGAGACGCTTCGCAGCAATGCCAATAACGTCTGGAGGGCAAATTACAGCGATAACCCGCTCATCAAATGCCAGCTGGCAAATTCACTGTGGCTGCGGGATGACCTCAGTTATAACGAAGCGCTGTTTAAAATACTAGCCGAACATCACCATGCGGACATGTTTGTCGGAGTGTTTGGCTCGGACGTAATGAATAAAGAACTCGCAAAGTGGACGGACGATCACACAGGCGGACTCCTTAAAGATTATACAAAGGACATGAAGCTTGACGCGGACGGCATCATGGAACTGGTATCCGCGATCTACTTTAAAGGCACTTGGACCGAGCCGTTCATGAAAGAAGCTACAAAAGAGCAGACATTTCACGGGGCATCAGGCGATTCACAATGCAAAATGATGAGCCAGGGCGGTCCCGGATCATATTATTGGGGAGATGCTTTTTCAGCCATTTTCGTTAACATCAGTTATGGCGGCGGAATGTTCTTTTTCCTTCCGGATGAAGACAGCAGCCTGGAGGCACTCTGTACGGATCCGCAGGTCATAGATGTGATACAGAACGTATATGACCCGGAATATGAAAACACAAAATACCTGATCATTAACAAAAAGATACCTAAGTTCAGCCTGAGTTCAAAGACCGACCTGAAGGACAGCCTGAAAACGCTTGGCATAACGGATGCATTTGACAGGGGTAAGGCTGATTTTACATCTCTGGTGGAAGGTTTTACTGATGATATCTGGGTGGATAAGGCAGACCACGCCGCAATGGTCGAGATAGATGAAGAAGGAGTGACAGGCGCAGCTTACACTGACCTTGCCATGGCAGGTGGCGCAATGCCGCCTTCGGAGGTGATCGACTTTGTGCTGGACAGGCCTTTCATGTATGCCGTCATTGGCAATGACGGAACGCTTCTTTTTGCAGGAACAGTCTATGATCTGCCCTGATCTTCTTTCCTGCTGCGGCGGTATGGAAGATAGATCGCAAACATGAAATAAGTAAATGCGAAGAGGGCGGAGAAGAACCAGCCTAACGGCCAGCCCAGATAGACCAGCTTGATGTCATGCCTGATATGCATTGCAATAGCAAGATAGATCTGGCGCATGACTATCAGCCCGGCAACGGATGTGATCATGGTCACCAGAGACTTTCCGAATCCTCTTACGGAGTTTGAGAACATCTGATGAAAGCTCTGGATAATATAGAACGGGATGATGGTATGCATCATGAGTACCGCATAGTTCAGAGATTCCTGGTCAGATGTAAAAAGCGACGCGACATCACGTGAAAATATATAGAGCGGGATCGCGACAACAGCGACCGTGACAAAATTAATGCAGAGGGCATAGCGGATACTCCGGAAAGCCCTCTCTTTTTTTCCTGCTCCTATGCACTGGCTTATGTAGGTGGTAAGCGACTGGGCGAGGGCGACCGTCAGCTGACTTATGTAATTGTCGATCTTTTTGGCAGCGCCTGTGCCGGCCATCGCAGTTGTCCCGAAGCCGTTGACATAGCGCTGTACAAACAAGTTGGAAAAAGTGATCAGACATGACTGGATCGCAGCGGGGATACCCAATTTCAGGATCTCACCGAGCAGGGGACCTTCTATCTTAAGATCCTGGGGCACCAGTTTGTAGACATCTTTTGCCCGGAGCATCTTGATGGTAACTAGTAATACAGATTCGCCCTGCGCAATGATCGTGGCAATGGCAACACCGGCTACACCCATTTGAAGGACTACCACAAAAAGTATATCCAGGATAATGTTGGTCACGCTTGCGATCATAAGGTAATAGAGGGGCGTCCTTGAATCTCCCACAGCGCGCAGTACACCTGACTGGACATTATAAATGGCGGTGAACATGACACCGATAAAATAAATGCGCAGATAAGTAAGGGCTTCAGGGTATACTTCAGCAGGGCAGTCAACCATGTGAAGAAGAAACGGCGCAAGGATTATGCCCACTATGACCATGCTGACACCCACGATGATGGAAAAAGTGATCGCGGTATGGATAGACTTGTGCAGCCGTTCATAGTCCTTTGCTCCGAAGAAACGTGAAAAAGCAACCCCGGCGCCAACGGAGAGTCCGGTAAAGAATCCGACCAGAAGGTTGGTAATGTCAGCACAGCTGGTTACAGCAGCAAGCGCGGTTACGCCAACTGCCCGTCCTACAACAATGCTGTCTATGCTGTTATAAAGATTCTGGAAGATCTGTCCGAGCAGAAGCGGAAGGGCAAACAGTATAATGCTTTTTACAATACTTCCCTCTGTGAGATCTACTGAACTTTTCCCTGATGACCGCAATCTAACCAAACCTTTCCGACAGATAACAAAGATAAATCCAAAACTACTTATGCATTTTTAATTATGAGGTACCTTAAAAAAACTGTCAAGTGATTTGCACATTTGCTCATACAAATGTACAATAGTAAACAACATCGTGAGAGGAGCAGATCAGTGGAATATAGATGTAAAGTCTGCGGAAGCGTCCATGAACAGAAACCCAGATTCTGTCCTGAGTGCGGATCATATTTTATTGATGCCGCTGATCCTTTTGACGGAAAGGAATGGCGCGGCGTCATAAGAAGTGACGGTACGCTGGCTGAAACGGGCATTGCCAATGTCACAAGGAAAGCAAAAAGCGGAAAACTCCCGGGAAGCAGGACAGGTGCTCAAGGAAAGCCTTCAAAAGTATGGAGCATACTGGCTCTTGTGGCTGCAGGCATTGTTTTCTTCCTGAATGTGATAAGCCT
>JAZOAJ010000053.1:0-2879 GCA_045595385.1 Lachnospiraceae bacterium
TTCATCAGAGCCGACTGCTTCGCGGTACATTCCGGCGATCTCCTTCAGGCCGATGCCGAATGTGGTGAACAGGCATATACCGGTTGAGTCGCACAGAGCTGTCAGATCCTGGAACAGTTTCAGTGTGGCAGGCTTGTCCGCGGTTACAAGCGGATCAAGTTTCATGGGTATGCCGAGGACCTCAGGTGAGATCATATATCCACGTACATGGCATCCGCCGCGGTTTGAAGTTGCGTACTCCAGACCGATACCCTGGATGGCCCTGCCGTCGTAAGCCGGCATCTCCTGCTTCTTTACCGACATTGAGAGCTCGGGATGACCATATTTCTCAGCCATTCTGTATGAGCCAAGTCCCATGATCTTTCCGAAGCCTTCGCCCTTGCATGTGATCTCACATGCCCTGACCATTGCTTCCGCATCGCCGAATCTCAGAGGGAATCCGATATCTTCCTCAGGAATATATCCCTTCTCATAGAGTTCCATTGCACATGCGATGGTAACGCCCATGGTGATGGGGTCGATACCGTACTGGTTGCAGAGGAAGTTGGCCTTGCAGACAGCGCCGAGGTCGTCAACGCCGCAGTCAGCGCCGAATGACCATCCTGCCTCATACTCAGGACCTTCGCCTCTGGACTTGAACGCTCCTGATTTGATCTCAGCAACCCTGCCGCATCCGATCGAGCATCCGAAGCATCCCCTGTTCCTGAGCAGATGCTTTGCAGCAAGCTCTTCGCCGGAGATAAGGTCCGCGGTCTCGAACAGTGAGCCTGCGCTTCCGTTGTTCACGGGAAGTCCGCCGACTGCATTTACGATATTTACAAGGATCATCGTTCCGTAAGCTGAAAGTCCTGCGCCTGTAACGGGATGAGCTGCGAGCGTATCCCTAGCTTCGGTGCACTCCTTAAAGAATGCGTCAGGTCTTGCGACTGTTACGGATCCTGTTCCCTTGACCGCCACTGCTTTAAGCTTCTTGGTTCCCATGACGGTTCCCATTCCGCCACGTCCGGCAGCACGGTGCTTGTCGTTCAGTATTCCGGCAAACAGGTTGCCGTTCTCACCTGCAGCTGAAATGCAGGCGATCCTGAAGCCTTCCCCTACCTCTTCATTAAGCATGTCTGTGGTCTCGAATACGTCTTTTCCCCACAGATGGGAAGCATCCCTCAGCTCAACGATGTCGTCATTGATGTAGAGGTAAACGGGATTCTCTGATGCATTTTCAAAAATGATACCGTCATATCCCGCATACTTGAGCTCAGGTCCGAAATGTCCGCCTGAGTTTGCTGCTCCGATAGTCCCTGTAAGCGGAGACTTTGCCACTGCATTGTACCTTCCTGATGAAGTAGCAAAAGTACCGGTAAGAGGGCCTGTCATAAAGATCAGTTTGTTTTCGGGGCTGAGCGGATCCACCTTGGGATCGACTTCATCGCAGAAATACTTTGTGCCCAGTCCTCTGGCGCCGACAAAACCGTCAGCATTCTTCATGTTCAGGGGCTCTTTCTTTATGGTTCCGCTCTTCAGGTCAATTCTTAATATCTTACCTGTATATCCGTAACTCATGACTCTCCCTCCCCTGCTAAAACATCACGGTATTTTTCGCCTACCAGTTTCCTCTTGTCGGACAGAGTGTCTGTGTCTTCAAAAACGATGGCATGTCCCGGACAGAATCTCGCGCACTTGGGATCGCCGTCGCAGAGATCGCATTTGAATACTCTCCTTGCTTCGGGATGATACGTGATATTTCCGAGAGGGCATGCATTGAGACACATCCTGCATCCGATACATCTGTTGTAATTGATCACAACCGCTCCGTTCTCGTTGCGGCTGATAGCCTTCATCGGGCAGACTTCCAGGCAGGAAGGCTCCTCGCACTGAAGGCACATAACAGGTACTGCAACCGCTGCCTCGTCATACTCGAACACTTTGACATTTGCCATCTTGGGATTGATCTTTCCGAAATGGCCGAATGAACAAACGAGCTCGCAGGTCCGGCAGCCTATGCATTTTTCCGGTTTAATAACAAGCTGTTTCATGGTACCTCCTATAGACATTTTCTTATGTCATTATTGCCATGAAAATTATACATTTCTTTCAGATACTATTATTTGCCCGGGCAGCATTTTCTTATTGCCTTTTGGAATAAGTGTTTTTATAATTAGCTTACAAAAATATGGCTTTTGGACCGAATAATGACTGCCATATATATTTTTTTGGATAAATATCCCATTTCCTTATTCCTCTGCGGAATAATGAAACCCTATTGATATTATGAGGGTTGATCATGGATATCCAACAGCTCCGTTTTTTTAATACTGTCGTTCATTTGGAGAACATTTCCAAAGCTGCAGAATCCCTGCACATTTCTCAGTCTGCCCTTTCCAAACAGATACAGAGACTCGAAAACGAGATCGGCGTTCCGCTTTTTGACCGCAAGGGCAAAAAGATCGTACTCAATAAAGCCGGCAAACGTTTTTACGCTTCCAGCGAGCAGATCCTTAAGGAGCTGCGTTCGGCAAGTGATGACATCAACATGCTCGTCTCAAGGAAAAATCCCAGGATCCGTATTGGAAGCGCCGGCATGCCGCCTGAGATGCTGGAATGTGTAAGCAGCTTTACATCACTTCATCCGGAGGCGATGTTCATCCTGGACAACAGGATAGATTTTGAGGGGAATATAGACATCAATCAATATGACGCACTTGTCTGTCCGGACGAATTCCGGTTTGAGAGACTGGTCGGCTACCACCTGTATGATGAAAGCTACTTTTTTGCTGTAAATAAAAAGAGTCCCGTCGCCTCTGCAGCCGCTTTTTCTTTCAGCCTGCTGAAAGACATGCCGGTCATTTTCATGCACGGAGATGAGCTTTCACCGGAATACCCGT
>JAZOAJ010000054.1:0-4279 GCA_045595385.1 Lachnospiraceae bacterium
GGCGGGCGACTTTTAATATCCGAGGCAGGAAAAGTCTGCGGCGAACAGGGCTTCATTTACTTCAAATATGTCTTTACCGGAAATGTGAAGGCGCTCAATGATTCGGTCGCGCCTGTCGTACGGGTTGAATGCCCAGCCGGCGCTTGCCATCAGATCTGCCGCTTCAGACCGGTTCAGCTTCATGCTGATGCAGAACCCCATGACAGCGTCCTTCTTGGGGATCTTTGTATCGCCGCACATTATCTTGGAGAATGCGCCCTTGGAAACATTTGCCCCTTTATACACTGCCGTGTTATCCATGCCTTTTTCGTTCATGAGAACGATCAGCCTGTCCCGGAAAATGCATTCGCTCGTCGACAGGAACTCCTGTTTCGGCGGCTCCTCCCTCCGGTTGAGGCGCCGGCTTACATTCGAGCCGTAAGGCAGGTCGTAATCATGCATGTGGGCGAGTTTGACATCTTCGTCGTCGATGAAGGACTCGATCTCCATGAACAGGTTTTTCGACAGGCGGAATGCAGTGGGGTCATAGACCACCAGCGTTATCTCCATGTCGGAGTCTTCCTTCATGAGGAAGGCAGAGATCTCGCTCATGGCGATGCTCAGCGCTTCATCCTTGGGAAATCCGTATGTGCCTGCCGCGATCAGCGGAAATGCTATGCTCTTACAGCCAAGTTCTGCCGCAAGCTTCAGCGAATTCGCGTAGCAGTTCCTGAGTGTTTCCAGTTCTCCGCTCTTTCCGTCTACCCAGTGCGGGCCGACCGTGTGGATGATGTACTTCGCGTTCAGGTTGAAGGCGGGCGTCACTCTGGCTTCGCCACGCTCAATGCGGCCGATCTTTACGCGCTCCTTAAGAAGTTCCTGTGCCCCGGCTGCCTGGTAGATGGCGCTGTCGGTCCCGCGCCCGAAAACTGGTTCGGGGTTGGCAGTATTCACTATGGCATCGGCGGTGACTTTTGTTATGTCGTTTCGTATTATCTGAAATGGCATGGCAGTTTCCTCATTTAACCACTATCTGGCAGGATCTCATGGTCTCGAGCGCCGCAAGGTGTTTTTCCGGTGTGACCCCGGCGCAGCAGGTGCTGTCGACCGTGATCCTTACTTCAGGCATGCATGCCTTAAGAAGCAGCGCATTTGACACCACACAGATGTCGGTGCACAGACCGATGAGCTCGAGTTCGATCTCTTCGTTGGCGGCGATCCCGGCCAGTTCAGCCGCGAGGGCCGTGCTGCCGAAAGTCGGCTTTTCAAATATGTGCACTCCGGTAAGGAGCTCTGCGATGTCGCTCCTGATCTCCCAGCCGGCGCTTCCCTTTATGCAGTGCTTCACAGGCAGGAACTGCCCCTCCTGGGTATCAAGGTAGTTCTCACCATGGGTGTCCATGGTGGCATATACATTTTCAGGCGGATACTCTCTGATCCTGGCTTTAACATTTTCCACTATGGCTGCGGCCTCGGGCGTCCCGAGCGCGGCATCTATAAAATCATTCTGCATGTCTATAACGACCAGTATCCTGCGCATGTTTGTCCTCCTTTGCTATTTTACTATTGAAATGTATTCTGATATCTCTTTGAAATCTATCACACATTTTCCGTCATAGATCCCTATTGGCACATTGTCGTCAAATGTATACATGTCAATGCTGGTGTCCCTGTCAAAATTCATGACCAGGATCTTTTTCTCTGCCGGGTCTATCATCCAGTACTCCCTGACTCCCGCGTTCTGGTACTTGGCACTTTTGATCAGAATGTCCTTATTCTTTGTTGACGGAGAAAGTACCTCCGCCACGAAATCCGGTGCGCCAAACACCCTGTTATGATTCAGTTTCGATCTGTCACAGACTATCATGACATCGGGCTGGACGATCGTCCGGTTATCACAGTCAAGCTGTACATCAGTCGGCGCAATGAACGGGATGCATTTGCCTTTATTGACTTTAACGAACTGCTTGATCTGTGTAAATATCTCCCCGCCGATCATCTGGTGCGGCAGGCTTGGCGCACCCATGTCATATATCACGCCGTCAATGAGTTCTACTCTCTGCTCATCGGGAAGGGACATGTAATCTTCCAGGGTATATGAGCCCTGTCTGTCGTAATTGTGGGTGTTTTCTATTATCGGGCGGCGATTGACATTATATGCCGCTTCCGGCTCCCTGACATAATCCGGCACAGGATCATAATCATAAAGCCCCCTGGCCCGCCAGCCCCGGTTTTCAAATACTGCAGACATTGCCTTCAGCGTTTCATACCGCGGTGACTTAGTTACATTGCCCATGATCTTCTGCAGTGTTCCGAGCGGAACACCTGACATTTCAGAAAGCTGTTCATTTGTCAGCCCCATTTCTGCTTTTTTTCTACGGATCTCTTCCAATGTCATCATGGCTGTGACCTCCTATGATCATATTATAATCCGTTAACGGCTGTTATACAACCATATTCGTTCCATTTTTGGAACTGTAGCAGCGGCTTACATTATGATATAATCCTTCCATACATGAACGGAGGCAGGCATGAAGCTGAAAAACATTCTCATTGTGGTAAATGATATCGAAAGGTCGCGCAGGTACTACCACGACCTGTTCGGGCTTGACGTCGTCCTGGACAATGACGGAAACATGATCCTCACCGAAGGGCTTGTGCTCCAGGACAGGGATATCTGGAAGGGCTTCCTCGGGAAAGATGTCATCCCCGAAAACAATGCCTCCGAGCTTTATTTTGAAGAAAGCGATATTGAGGCTTTCGCTGAAAAACTGGAAAGACTTTATCCGGACACGGTATATGTGAACCGCCTCATGACCCACTCGTGGGGACAGAAGGTGATACGTTTCTATGACCCGGACGGAAACCTGATCGAAGTCGGTACACCCATGTGAGGTATTTTTATGGACAGACCATCATTTGAATCAGATTACACCAAAGGCGCGCATCCGCTCATCCTGGAGGCGCTGCAGAAAGCTAACCTTGTGCACTCCACCGGCTACGGGCTTGATGATTTTTCAGAGTCGGCCAGGGAGAAGATCCGCATCGCCTGCGATGCGCCTGAAGCTGACGTGTTCTTCCTTGCAGGCGGGACTCAGACCAATGCCTGCATGATCGACGCCCTTCTCAGGCCCTGGCAGGGAGTCGTGGCGGCCGCGAGCGGCCACATCAACACTCACGAGGCCGGAGCGATCGAATTCCTCGGCCACAAGGTGCTTACCCTCCCCGAGCATTTCGGGAAGATATATGCCGATGAGCTTGAGACATATATCAGGAATTTCTATGATGACGAGAATTTCGAGCATATGGTGATGCCAGGCATGGTATACATTTCCCAGCCCACAGAGTACGGCACTTTGTACTCGCTGGATGAGCTTATCGCGATAAGTGAGGTCTGCCACGAGGCCGGCATCCCGCTGTACATGGACGGCGCTAGGATGGCTTATGCCCTCGCCTGCCCTGAAAATGACGTCACTCTTCCTGTCATCGCTGCGCTGTGCGACGCTTTCTACATTGGCGGCACCAAGTGCGGCGCTCTCTTCGGAGAGGCTGTCGTCATCCCCCGGCACGGGCTGGTGCCTCATATCCTGACTCAGGTCAAACAGCACGGCGCCCTGCTGGCAAAGGGCTTCATTGCCGGCATCCAGTTTGACACGCTCTTTACTGACGGCCTTTACTTTAAGCTTGGCGCGCATGCCATGAATGCGGCGACCAGGATAAGGAACGCCCTTACAGGCAAAGGCTACGAACTGACCTTTGGTTCTCCTACGAACCAGATATTTGTTGTACTGGACAGCGGCTCTGCGGCCAGGCTGTCTGAAAAGGCTGCTCTCGGATTCTGGGAAAATTTGGATGACGGCCGCGTCATCATGAGGATCGCTACCAGCTGGGCAACGACCGATGAGGAAGTGGATTTTCTGATAAGTGTTCTTTGATAAGACTATGCCATTATGGGGCGGAGTGCCCCATAACGGCATATTTTTGTTCTTCTGTAGTAGGAAAACTCGGCGTTATGGGGCAGTTTCTGCCCCATAACACCTTGATTGTCTCTTAAATTGCCCCACAACGTAGGGGTTTTAATCATAATTTGACATTAATATAGGCGCTGTGGGGCACTTCGCTCCATAGCGCCATTATTTTGCCGTTATGGGGCACTTCGCCCCATAGCGCCAACTACCGCTTTATCAACCTGTAAATTGTAAACGGCAGATACATGAGCGTCATCAACAACAGCGCCAGAACAGCCAGAAACGCCACATAGAGGAGGCCGTTCCCGCCGGCCAGTTCAAACAGGAACTGG
>JAZOAJ010000055.1:0-4618 GCA_045595385.1 Lachnospiraceae bacterium
CTGTTTTAAAAGATCATGATCTGTCATCTGCTATAGGATATAAGAAAAAAAGATAAGTTGCAACAGTAAGCGTGACAGTCTATAATGTTGCAAAAATGCAAATCAAAAATGCAGACGACAGGAGATATACAGAAATGGCAGATGCAGACATCGGATACTTATATAAGTCAGATTACCTTGAAGACATACTCGAGCATTTCCATGACGGCATCTATATCACGGATAACGAGGCCAATACCATCTATATCAATCACAGCTATGAGAGGATAAGCGGTCTTACAGTTTCAGACATGATGGGCATGAACATGAGGGACCTCGTTGAGCAGGGCGTCATTTCCATGAGCGGAACTCTTGAAGTGCTCCAGACCCGTGAAGAGGTGACAATGGAGCAGACCTTCCGTACAGGAAGGCGCGCCATCATAACCAGTACGCCCATCTTCAATTACCACTTTCAGCAAAAAGACGGGGCGGATGCGGAAGCTGATGACCAGATCATCATGGTAGTAACGATCGTCAGGGACATAACAGAGCTGATCTCCGCGAGGAAAGAAATGAGGATACAGGAGCAGCTGAAACTCCAATACAGATCAGAACTTGAAATGCTGAAAAAGGAATACGAAGGCGAGCACGACATGATCGCGGAAGACGGCAGTTCGCGCAAGCTGATGAGGATGATAGATCATGTAAGGCTGGCAGGAGCGCCGATCCTTCTTACAGGCGAGAGAGGCACCGGAAAGAGAAAACTGGCATCATATGTACATCAGTATTCGGGTGTTTCATCCGGAGCATTCCTCAGGATCAATTTCGCCGCCATGCCGAAGGATGACCCCATAGGCTACCTGTTCGGAAGATGGGACATAGACGGCAGATATCAGATAGGCATGCTCGAGAGCGCACAGCGGGGCACGGTCTATTTTGAGGATCTGGCGGAGATGCCGGAAGCCATTCAGGACAGGATGCTCTCCCTTATAAGGGACGGGCAGTGCGTAATGGGAGACGGTACAGTGCACAGACTGGATGTGAGGATAATAGCCGGCAGCACCAGAACCCTGGAAGAGATGAGGAAAATGAAGAAGGTGAGCCCTGACATTCTCTATGCGTTCTCAATGTTTGCGCTCAAAGTCCCGCCCTTAAGGGAGCGCAGGGATGACATCGTCCCGCTTGCGGAGCTGTTCCTGGAGCGCTGCAACAGGGAGAGGGGAACACACATCCGTATCACGAAAGCGGGCTATGAAAAGCTGCTCTCATATAAGTGGCCGGAAAATGTCCTGGAGCTCGAGAACATGGTGACAAGAGCCGCCATCATATGCCAGGGAGACTGGATAGAGGAAGACGATCTGTTCGGGACCCGTGATACGGTGGTGGAAGGAGTCCGTATAGGGACAATGACTGCAGACGATCTGCCGCCGCAGATGGAACTGCGGGAGGAAGTCGCGGCATTTGAAGCCGGATACATGGGACTGGCATTTAAGAAGTACGGGAACATACGTGACGCTGCCGCATATCTGGGAATGGACGCGTCCACATTTACCAGGAAAAGACAGAAATATGTCCAGATGGGCCTGATGTGATGCAAAAAAGCCTTGTTGCATTTTTGCATATTGAAACGGCTTTGTGCGGACTTATAATCATAGTATAACAATATGATTCATTATACACGGAGGTATATGTTATGGCACTTATGACAGGCGAACAATACATTGAGAGCATCCGCAAGATGAACATGCAGATCTACATGTTCGGCGAGAAGGTTGAAAATCCTGTTGACAACCCGATCCTCAGGCCCTCACTGAATTCAGTAAGGATGACTTATGATCTGGCACAGGATCCGCAGTACGCTGATCTCATGACAGTAACCTCTCCTTATACAGGCGAGAAGATCAACCGTTTCGAGCATATTCATCAGAGCACCGAAGACCTTAAGAACAAGGTCAAGATGCAGAGGCTCTGCGGACAGAAGACAGCTGCATGCTTCCAGAGATGCGTTGGAATGGATGCTTTTAATGCTGAGTTCTCAACCACATTTGAAATTGACAAGAAATACGGCACAAATTACCACGAGAACTTCAAGAAGTTCATGAATTACGCCGCAACAAACGACCTTACAGTCGACGGCGCAATGACAGACCCTAAGGGCGACCGTTCAAAGGCACCTCACGCACAGGCAGATCCCGATCTGTATCTGCATGTTGTTGAGAGAAGAGAAGACGGCGTTGTTGTACGCGGAGCAAAGGCTCATCAGACCGGTATCTGCAACTCGCACGAAGTCATCGTAATGCCCACCATCTCAATGGGACCGGATGACAAGGATTACGCTATCTCATTTGCTGTTCCTGTTGATACAGAAGGCATCTTCATGATCATCGGACGTCAGTCATGCGATACACGTAAGCTTGAAGGATCCAGCATGGACGTCGGCAACTGCGAGTTCGGCGGAGTTGAAGCACTTACTATCTTTGATGATGTATTCGTTCCCAACGAGAGGATCTTCATGAACGGCGAGACAGAGTTTGCAGGCGTTCTGGTAGAGCGTTTCGCAGGATATCACCGTCAGTCATACGGCGGATGCAAAGTCGGTGTCGGCGACGTCCTCATCGGAGCTGCAGGCGTTATCGCTGATTACAACGGCGCAGCCAAGGCTTCAGCAGTCAAGGATAAACTGATCGAGATGATGCATCTGAACGAGACACTGTACTGCTGCGGACTTGCATGCTCTACAGAAGGTTATCCGACAGAGTCAGGCGCTTACATCATCGACCTTCTTCTGGCAAATGTCTGCAAGCAGAACGTTACAAGATTCCCTTACGAGATCGTACGTCTTGCTGAAGACATCGCAGGCGGACTCATGGTCACAGCTCCTTCAGAGAAGGATTTCCGTGATGAGAAGCTCGGCAAGTACATCAACAAGTACCTCAAGGGTGTTGAGGATGTTTCAACTGAGAACCGTCTCAGGATCCTCCGCCTTATCGAGAACCTTGCTCTCGGAACTGCTGCAGTCGGATACCGCACCGAGTCAATGCACGGCGCAGGTTCACCTCAGGCACAGCGTATCATGATCCAGCGTCAGGGCAACCTTGCATTCAAGAAAGAGCTTGCTAAGAAGATCGCACACGTAGAAGAGTGATAACAGGTGGAACATGGCTGATATCGATACAGGGGCAGTTGAAAAGGTCCTTGACGAAAAAGTCAGGCCGGGACTTGCCCTTCATGGAGGAAATATTGCCATAGAGAGTTTTGAAGCAGGCGTACTTTATGTACGCCTGCTTGGAAATTGTGCGGGATGTCTTTCAGCGGACAGCACCATGGAAGAGCTTGTAGAGAGCGAGATAAAGGCTGCTTTCCCTGACATTAAGGAAGTATCCCTTGTGACAGGGGTCAGCGATGACCTTATCGCACAGGCTAAGGCAATACTCAGGGAAAGACACAAATGAACATATATGTCAAATACTGCGGCGGATGCAATCCCAGATATGACAGGGAAGCATTTGTAAATGAACTGAAGGAAAGCCTTCCGCAGCACAGGTTCAGCGAAAGCCATGAAGATCCGGACGTCTCAATGATAGTCTGCGGATGCTCATGCGCATGTGCTGACAAGAGCGGCTGCGCAGCGCCGCATGGCATGATCACAGTCTGGCAGCGTCTGGGTGTCAGTGACATAAAAGAGCAGCTGGACCATTTTGCAATGACAATGAACACCAAACAGGAGACAACACAATGAACTGGAGAGAAACTTATGCAGACAGGATCTGTACAGCTGAGGAAGCAGTAGGAAAGATCAAATCCGGAGACAGGGTAGTAGTTGCCCATGCCTGCGGTGAACCGACCATACTGACAGACGCAATGACAGCCTGCGCTGAAAAATACGGATATAAAAATGTGGAAATAGTACACATGGTAGCAATGGGCAAGGCAGGATACTGCGCACCGGAGATGTCAGAGCATTTCCGCCATAACGCGCTGTTCCTTGGAGGCTCCACAAAAGCTGCCATAGCAGAAGGAAGAGGAGATTTCACACCTGTGTTCTTCTCGGAGGTACCGGCGCTCCTCAGAGAGAAGCTTCATCCGAACGTAGTGCTCCTTCAGGTAAGCGAGCCTGACGAGCATGGATACTGCTCATACGGCATATCCTGCGACTATACCAAGCCGGCAGCCGAGGTAGCTGATCTCAGGATCGCCCAGATCAACCCTAAGATGGCCCGCGTTTTCGGAGACAACTTCATCCATATCAGTGATCTGGATGTGATCGTTGAGGCAGAGACAGACCTCATCGAGCTTCAGCCTCCGAAGATCGGCGACGTACAGAGAAAGATTGGCGAGAACATCGCTTCCCTGGTTAAGGACGGCGACTGCCTGCAGCTTGGCATCGGAGCCATTCCTGACGCAGTGCTCCTGTTCCTCAAGGAGAAGAAGGACCTGGGCATCCATTCAGAGATGTTCTCAGACGGAGTCGTTGAGCTCATCAACGCAGGAGTCATCACAAATAAATGCAAACAGATCGACAACGGCAAATGTATAGCCACATTCCTCATGGGAACCAACAGGCTGTATGACTATGCCAACGACAATCCGTCAGTCGAGCTTAAGCCGGTCGACTATGTAAATGATCCGTACGTGATCC
>JAZOAJ010000056.1:0-15780 GCA_045595385.1 Lachnospiraceae bacterium
GTCGCTCTGGCCGGGCATGAAATCGATGACCTTGTTTTTGCAAAGCTCGTCAAACTCGCCGGAATTCGCTTCAGCTATGCCGCAGACATTTCTTGCGTATTCTATTACAGCGATCTGCATTCCGAGACAGATGCCGAAATACGGAACATTGTTTTCCCGGGCATACCGTGCAGCAAGGATCATGCCTTCTATGCCCCGGCTTCCGAAACCGCCCGGAACAAGTATCCCGTCTACATCTCCAAGGGCTTCTTCAATGTTGCCCTGATCGAGCTTTTCTGAATCGATCCACTTTATGTCGATGTGGACACTATGATGGAAACCTGCATGATGAAGTGCTTCAACTACAGACAGGTATGCATCATGAAGTTCGACATATTTGCCGACTAAGCCGATCGTAGCGCTGCCCAGGCTGCGCTCCTTGATCCGTTCAACCATTTCTTCCCATTCCGCAAGATCAGGGAGTGGAGCATCTATTCCGAGTTCCCTGCAGACGACTGAGGAAAAATCAGCTTTTTCCAGCATGAGCGGGGCTTCGTAAAGGACGGGAAGGGTAATGTTCTCAATAACGCAGTCAGGTTTTACATTGCAGAACAGGGCGATCTTTTTAAATATAGATTCCTCGAGCGGCTCGTCACATCTTAAAACTATGATGTTCGGATTGACACCCATTCCCTGAAGTTCTTTGACTGAATGCTGGGTGGGCTTTGACTTGTGCTCTTCGGAGGCATGCAGATATGGCACAAGAGTAACATGGATGAAGAGGCTGTTTTCCCTGCCGACTTCCAGGGAGATCTGTCTTACAGCTTCTATGAACGGCTGGGATTCAATATCACCTATCGTTCCGCCTATCTCGGTGATGACTACATCCGCATTTGTTTTACGTCCGACGCTGTAGATGAATTCTTTTATCTCGTTTGTTATGTGCGGGATAACCTGGACAGTGGAGCCGAGATATTCTCCCCGCCGCTCTTTATTGAGTACGTTCCAGTAAACTTTTCCGGTGGTAAGATTTGAGTATTTGTTCAGGTCTTCATCAATGAACCTTTCATAATGACCGAGGTCCAGATCGGTTTCAGCGCCGTCATCCGTAACGTATACTTCTCCGTGCTGGTAAGGACTCATTGTGCCCGGGTCCACATTGATGTAAGGATCGAGCTTCTGTGCAGCCACCTTTAATCCCCGCGCCTTCAGAAGCCTTCCGAGTGAAGCGGCTGTGATCCCTTTTCCAAGTCCTGAAACAACTCCTCCGGTTACAAAAATATACTTAGTCATAGTGCAGCCCCCTCTTGGCATTTATAATTTGAACAGATATGTAAACAGACAGCGGAAGTTAAATTCCGCTGCCTCCGTAGTTTGAAAGTACCCGGGCTGAAGGGTCGTTTACATTACAGCCCTCCCAGTTCTTGTTGGGCATCCAGAAATCTATTATCATCTCTCCCTGCCCGGGATAATATTTTTCAAATATGTCCCGATAGAGCAGGGATTCCTTCGTAAATGGTCTGGCATGGCCATATTTCAGGCAGCCGGCAGCAAAGTCCTCATCAGAATATTGTGACTCGGCGAACTCCTTAAGGTAATCAACCATTGAGTGTCCGACCGCATCGGAAAAAGCTGCTTTTTCCCGCCACAAAATGCTCTCGGGCAGATATCCGCCTTCCTCAAATGCTTTTCTGAGCAGATACTTTCCCTTCCCATACCGGTTGAGTTTGATCTCCGGATCCAGAGACATGACATATTTTACGAAATCAAGATCTCCAAAAGGTACTCTCGCTTCAAGTGAATTGACTGAAATACACCTGTCAGCGCGGAGTACGTCGTACATGTGAAGCTCTCTGATACGTTTTTGGGCTTCTTCCTGGAAAGCCTGTGCAGACGGTGCAAAGTCAGTATATTTATATCCGAAGAGCTCATCCGAGATCTCTCCCGTAAGGATGACCCGTATATCTGTCTGTTCATGTATGGCTTTGCAGACCAGATACATGCCGATGCTTGCCCGGATGGTGGTTATGTCAAATGTTCCGAGCAGATGGATCACATCTTCCAGTGAATTGATTACATCTTCCGGTGTCATGTATACCTCTGTATGATCGCTTCCGATAAACTGTGCCACTTCCCGGGCGTATTTAAGGTCTATGGCATCAGTGGTCATTCCGATAGCGAATGTGCGGATCGGAGCGTCACTTCTTCTTGCAGCTATCGAACATACCAAAGACGAGTCCAGTCCGCCGGAAAGCAGGAATCCTACTTTGGAGTCGGAAACAAGCCTTTTTTCCACACCTTTTTCAAGCTTATCATGGATGTTTTTGAATATCTCTTCCATGCTGTCCTGGCATACCACGTCTGTGGATGCTATGTCACAGTAACAGGTAAAAACCCCGTCCTTGTAATAATGACCGGGAGGGAAGGGATGGATCCGGTCTGTAAGTCCCACAAGGTTTTTGGCCTCGCTGGCTATCACAATATTACTGTTACGGTCAAATCCGTAATACAGAGGCCTTATCCCGATGGGGTCTCTTGCTGCGACCAGCCCTCCCGACTCCCTGTCATAGATGATGCAGGCAAATTCCGCATCCAGCATGGAAAATATCTCTGTTCCGTATTCCTTATAAAGAGGAAGGATTATCTCACAGTCTGAGTCACTGGCAAATGTATATCCTTTCTCCTTCAGCTGTTCCCTGATGGCCTCAAATCCATAAAGTTCTCCGTTGCAGACGACATGATCCCCGTCAAGTTCAAAGGGCTGCATGCCTTCAGGCGTCAGACCCATTATGGATAGTCTTTCAAAGCCCAGCAGGCAGCTGCCTGCCTTAATGACTCTCATGTCATCAGGTCCGCGGGACCGGGTCCTTTGCAGATATTCTGTAAACTTTGCAGGATCCAGATCACATCCTGCATATCCCATGATCGAACACATTCCAAAGACTCCTGTTATTAATGTACGCTGTAAAGAAGATCGCCGTAGTTCGGGAATGGCCAGTAGCTTCTTCCGGTGATGGACTCGGCTTCATCGCATACTGCCCTGAGGGCGCTCATCTTAACGAGCACTTCATCCCTGATAAATCCGGCTTTTCCGGCAATGTCATCTATCTTATCTGCTTCACTGATCACTTTCTCAAGTTCCTCAGTCTTTGCAGCTATCCCGTCTATGAGCGATGACAGTCTGCATACAAGGCCTTTCTCCCAGCTGCATGACAGTTCAGGGCAGGCTGCTTTTTTCACACCTGCGGCAGCGGCAATGTCAGTGCAGTATCTCTCAACAGCGGGAGCGATGTCGCCTTTAGCCATGCCTGCCATAGTATTTGCCTCGATGATGACCGTCCTGTTATAGTTCTCGAGCATTATGTCCCGTCTGGACCTGAGTTCCGCCTCGTTATACACTTCCTGTCTGGTCAGCATCTCCACATTCTTGCTGTCAAGCAGGTGAGGCATGCAGTCTGCAGTAGTGCGGTAGTTGAGGAGCCCGCGTTCTTCGGTGGCTTCCTTTATCCAGTTGTCATCATAGCCATTGCCGTTGAAGATGATCCTCTTATGTTCCTGGATGGTCTCACGGATGATGTCATGCAGGGCAATGTCAATGTCTTCAGCGCCTTCAAGTTCTTCAGCGAAGATGCTGAGCGATTCGGCAACCGCGCTGTTGAGCATGATGTTCGCGCAGGCGATGCTGTTGGATGAACCGAGCATTCTGAACTCAAACTTATTTCCGGTAAAAGCGAAAGGCGAGGTACGGTTCCTGTCAGTCGAGTCGCGGTTGAATTTCGGAAGTACATCAACGCCAAGACGCATCTGGACTTTTTCTGTTCCCGCGTATGGAATGTCTTTTTCAATAGCTTCCAGAACTCCTGTCAGCTCATCTCCAAGGAAGATCGAGATCACGGCGGGCGGAGCCTCATTTGCACCCAGCCTGTGGTCATTGCCGGCTGTTGCAACCGCGATCCTCAACAGATCCTGATAATCATCCACTGCCTTAATGACAGCACACAGGAATACAAGGAATCTCAGGTTGTGGTCCGGTGTATCACCGGGTGAGAGCAGGTTGACGCCGTAATCCGTGGCGACTGACCAGTTGTTATGTTTTCCGCTTCCGTTCACACCGGCAAACGGTTTCTCATGCAGGAGGCAGACAAGGCCGTGCTTTGAAGCGACCTTCTGCATGATCTCCATGGTGAGCTGGTTGTGGTCGGTGGCAATATTGGTCGTAGTGTATATCGGGGCAAGCTCGTGCTGCGCGGGTGCCACCTCGTTATGTTCGGTCTTAGCCAGAATGCCCAGTTTCCAGAGCTCTTCGTTAAGCTCTTCCATGAATTCGGCAACCTTGGGCTTGATTACGCCGAAATAATGGTCGTCCATCTCCTGGCCTTTAAGCGGCTTGGCACCGAAGAGTGTCCTTCCGGTAAACCTGAGGTCCGGTCTCTTATCGTACATCTCTCTTGTAATAAGGAAATATTCCTGCTCGGGACCTACGGAGGATCTGACATATTTGACCTTTTCATCACCCATGAGCCTGAGTACACGGACTGCCTGCCTGTTAAGGGCTTCCATGGAACGGAGCAGAGGAGTCTTCTTGTCCAGGGCTTCGCCGCCGTATGAACAGAAGGCTGTAGGTATGCACAGTGTCTTTCCCTTGACAAATGCATAAGAAGTCGGATCCCAGGCAGTATATCCGCGGGCCTCAAATGTGGCTCTCAGACCGCCGCTTGGAAATGATGATGCGTCAGGTTCGCCCTTGATCAGTTCCTTGCCGGAAAACTCCATTAAAACTCCGCCATTCTCAGCAGGTTCGATAAAACTGTCATGCTTCTCAGCTGTTATGCCTGTCAGCGGCTGGAACCAATGGGTAAAATGAGTTGCTCCTTTAGATACAGCCCAGTTCTTCATGGCATCGGCGACCGCGTTGGCCACGGTTATGTCAAGCTGTTCACCCTCATCTATCGTTTTCTTAAGAGAAAGATAGATATCTGCAGGCAGACTTGCTTTCATCGCCCTTTCGTCAAAAACCATAGTTCCGAAAATCTCTGATATAGTAGCCATATCTGCTCCTTTCGTCTGAAATACAATAAAAAAAGCGCCTTTGATGCCTAAACATCAAAGACGCCATTGCCTTTACCCGATTATTAAACACCTGCTGTCTGTATTTGTCAACAGTTTTCTGAAAAGCGTTAAAAAATAGCAAAAAAAAGCAGAAATGACACAAAAAAATGACGGAAACGGCATGAAACCATGCCGCAAATGACAAATATTGATTCTTTTGCTTGACAACTCAGTAAACACGGGTGTAGACTCCACTCATAAAAGCAAAGGCGCTTTGGGATAACCCGATGCGCCTTTTAATGTTATTTAGGAGGAAATAGAGATGGATGCGACAATTCTGGGCACATTAAATGAGCAGATCTTTGGAGTCTGGTTCCTGATAGGAGCAGCTCTCGTATTCTGGATGCAGGCCGGTTTTGCAATGGTTGAGGCCGGTTTTACCAGAGCGAAGAATACCGGTAATATCTTAATGAAGAATCTGATGGACTTCTGCATAGGAACCGTAGTCTTCATCCTTGTGGGTTTCGGGCTCCTGTTGGGGGATGACCTGGCCGGATTTATCGGAAAGCCGGGTTTTGACATTTTCAGCAGCTATGCTTCTTTTGACTGGTCGAATTTCGTATTCAATCTGGTTTTCTGCGCAACCACTGCAACGATAGTATCGGGAGCCATGGCAGAGAGGACAAGGTTCATATCTTATTGTGTGTATTCTGCTGTGATATCTGCGGTGATCTATCCAATAGAGGCACATTGGATCTGGGGCGGCGGCTGGCTTGCAGGCATTGGTTTTCATGACTTTGCAGGCTCCTGTGCCATTCACATGGTCGGCGGCATTTCCGCGCTTATAGGAGCAGCCATCCTGGGACCCAGGATCGGAAAATTCGTAAGAAACGAAAAAGGCAAGGTGACCAAGGTAAATGCTTTCCCCGGACATAACCTTCCGCTCGGAGCCCTGGGATGCTTTATCCTCTGGCTTGGATGGTATGGTTTCAACGGCGCCGCAGCGACAAGTGTTGAGCAGCTGGGATCGATCTTCCTTACAACAACAGTTGCCCCTGCAGTCGCCACAGTGGTATGCATGATATTTACATGGATAAAATACGGGAAACCTGATGTGTCCATGTGCCTGAACGCATCACTTGCAGGTCTGGTCGCCGTAACAGCGGGATGTGACGTCACTGACGCGCTTGGCAGTGCTTTGATAGGTGCAGTGGCCGGAGTTCTGGTCGTGTTTGGTGTATGGCTGCTGGATTTCGTACTCAGAGTTGACGATCCGGTCGGAGCTGTAGCAGTGCATTGCCTGAACGGCATATGGGGAACTATCGCAGTCGGACTGTTCGCAACTACAAGCGCTCCCGGAAATGATACATTGACCGGATTGTTCTACGGGGGCGGATTCGGACTGCTTGGAAAGCAGCTGCTCGGAGTTGTCTCTGTATGCGGATGGACGGCAGTTACGATAACGCTGGCTTATCTTGCCATAAAGAAAATCTTCGGACTGCGCGTTACGGAGCAGGAGGAACTGATCGGACTTGATTCGACCGAACACGGACTTCCGAGCGCATATGCAGGCTTCAGCATAATGGATATTTCAAATACCATGACAATGGATGTCAATGAGAACACAAGCCTGGGCGTAGAGTCGTATGAAGCAGCCAGCGAAGCAAGACGAGACACTGCCGTGCCGGTGATACATGCGGAACAGTACTTTGAAAATACCGGTCATGCTGTACCTGCAACCGGTATCAGCAAAGTGGTCATCATTTCAAGGCTCAGCAGATATGACAATCTGAAGAAGGCAATGAATGATCTTGGCGTTACCGGAATGACCGTTACCCAGGTAATGGGCTGCGGCGTGCAGAAAGGAGCAGGAGAGAAATACCGTGGAGTTGAGATGGACGTGACGCTCCTGCCAAAAGTCAAGGTTGAAGTAGTCGTGAGCAAGATCCCTGTTGCAGATGTCATAGACGCGGCAAAGAAAGCGCTGTATACCGGACACATAGGAGACGGAAAGATCTTTGTTTATCCGGTTACCAAGGTGGTTAAGATCCGTACAGGCGAAGAGGACTACGCGGCGCTCCAGGACGTAGAGTAAAGAATATGAGATCATGTAAAGGATAATGGAGGAAAGGAGAAGGCCATGACAGCGTTTGAAAGGGTTTGTTCCGGAATACCGGAGATGGATAAGGCGCTCGATAACATAAGACTTGGCGATAATGTCGTCTGGCGGGTATCAAGCCTTGATGAATTCAGGCTATTTGTGGATCCGTATGTTGAGCAGGCAAAAAAAGACGGGCGAAACCTTATATATTTCCGATTCGCCAGTCATGAGCCGCTGGTGGAAGACTGCCCTGAGGTAAAAAAATATGTTATCCCTCTGTCGCACAGATTTGAAACATTTACCATAGACATACACAATATCATAGAGAAAGAAGGTTATGACGCGTTCTATGTGTTTGACTGTCTCTCTGAACTCCAGGCCGCATGGGCGACAGATCTGATGATGGGTAACTTCTTCAGGGTAACATGCCCGTTCCTGTTCATTCTGGATACGGTTGCGTTTTTCCCGATAATACGCGGAAAGCATTCCATAAATGCCATCAACAAGATCAGCAGTACGACCCAGCTCTTTCTTGATGTATATTCCGGCGGGAAGAAGGTGTTTGTCCGTCCGTCAAAAGTCTGGAACAGAGACTCTGAGACCATGTTCCTTCCTCATGTATATGACAGGGAGGCGGGCACATTCCGGCCTATACTGGACGGAGTGAACTCCAGCAGGTTTTATCAGGTACTCGGCAGCTACCAGAGACCGGGTGAGGATCAGTACATAGACTCCTGGGACAGATTCTTCAACAAGGCAAAGATCCTGCATGATTCAGGTGAGAACATTGAGGAATACTGCAATGAGATGTGCAATATCATGATGACCAGGGATGCGAAAATGAGGGAAATGGTCAAAAAGCACTTTACTCCGGAGGATTATTTCCAGACCAGGAGCCACATGGTCGGTACAGGAATGATCGGAGGCAAGGCATGCGGCATGCTGCTTGCCAGAGCGATGATCAGGAACGTCGCACCGGATCTGGATGAGATCCTCGAACCGCATGACTCATTCTTCATAGGATCAGACCTTTATTATACTTATATAGTGGACAATGATTTCTGGGATCTGAGGATAAGGCAGAGGAGCGAAGAAGGATATTTTGAACTGGCGGGAGAATTTGCAGCCAAGCTGAAGAATGGCAGTTTCTCTGAAGAAATGCGTGTCCATTTCCGGAACATCCTTGATTATTACGGACAGGAACCGTATATCATAAGGTCGAGTTCGATCCTTGAAGACGGTTTCGGGAATGCATTTGCAGGCAAGTATGAATCGGTCTTCTGCGCGAACAGGGGAACCATAGAAGAAAGACTGGCAGAATTTGAGGAAGCAGTCAAGCAGGTATATGCCAGCACGATGAGCCTGTCTGCCTTGGACTACAGGAAACGGCGGGGACTCGATAAAAAGGATGAACAGATGGCGCTGCTCATCCAGAGGGTTTCCGGATCATACTACGGTTCATATTACATGCCGTGCGCGGCGGGCGTCGGGTACTCCTACAGCCCGTATAAATTCATGAAGAAAATGGATCCGTCAGCAGGCATGCTTAGGCTCGTCATGGGTCTGGGGACAAGCGCTGTGGACAGGACAGAGGGTTCATATCCGAGACTGGTCAGTCTTGATATGCCGGAAGCATCGGTAAACACGACCATAGCGCTGAAGCACCAGTTCTCCCAGAGAAACATAGAAGTAGTGGATACTAGCAGGCATGAACTGAGAAAACTCAGATCTGAGGAGATCGAGCCCCATCTCCCGAACTATCTGCTGAATACGCTAATGGACAGGGATACAGAAGCTGAATACCGTTTAAGGGAAGTCGGGAGATGGAAACCGGTGAGGTTTGTATCATGCGGCGGACTGGTCAGGAACAGTAAGCTGATGGATCAGATGAGGATGCTTATGCATCAGATACAGTCAGAATACGAGTACCCTGTCGACATAGAGTATACGATGAACTTATCAGAGAATGGCGAATATACGATAAACCTGCTGCAGTGCCGTCCGCTTCAGGTATTCCAGGATACAGGCAAAGTGAATATCCCTGAAACAATTGACAGGGACAGAGTGATACTGGAAAGCTTCGGAGCGTCAATGGGACTGTCAAGGC
This sequence comes from Lachnospiraceae bacterium, assembly GCA_045595385.1. Classification (GTDB taxonomy): domain Bacteria; phylum Bacillota; class Clostridia; order Lachnospirales; family Lachnospiraceae; genus RGIG5612. Next base: position 9,237 of record JAZOAJ010000056.1, read on the forward strand.
ATGTGCCGATCGACATGGTGGTATATGTTGATCCGGTCGCATATTATAACCTTCCATACTCTGAAAAACCGAACGTGGCCAGGGTGATAGAACAGATCAACTGGAAACACAGGGATCAGAACAGCCACATGATGCTGATGGTGCCGGGAAGGATAGGGACGTCGTCGCCCGAGCTTGGAGTCCCGACCAGTTTTTCGGATATCAGCGGATTTGAAGCAATATGTGAGATACAGGAAAAAAACGCCGGATATAATCCGGAGCTTTCTTACGGAAGCCATATCTTCCAGGATCTTGTGGAGTCGGAGATACTTTACACCGCAGTGTTCTCAGATGAGAAAACAGTATCTTTTGAGCCCGGGAAACTGGAAACATTCAGAAATATATCAGCAGAGTATGCCCAGGATGAAAAAATGCTGTCCATAGTTAAGGTTTATGACACTTCCGGCAGCGCTTTAACGTTGTATAACGATCTGGATAATGAGCATCTGCTCCTCGCTTTTTAAGCTGTCTGTGCTTGACTATCTCAGGATTTAGTGGTAGCATTTCCGCAAGATGGCAATGGCGTCATTTTTATTTTGAACGCCATTGCCTTTTTTGTTGCCCGGATTGGCTGAATCATTTGGAGGTCATCGGTTATGGAGGATTTGGATAATAGAACACTGTACAGGGAGCAATTTGAACACGATTCATGCGGAATAGGCGCAGTCGTCAGCATTGACGGCATACCTTCGCATGAAATAGTCGACGACGCCCTGTCGATCGTGGAAAAACTGGAGCACCGTGCAGGAAAGGACGCTTCAGGCCAGACAGGTGACGGTGTAGGCATAATGCTTCAGATATCGCATAAGTTTTTCTCTTCACTTCGAAGTGACCTGGGTGAACCGGGAGATTACGGAGTGGGCATGTTTTTCATGCCAAGAGAAAACCTTGCCCGCAGGCAGGCCATGAAAATGGTCGAGATCATCTGCGAAAAGGAGAATGTGGAATTCATCGGATGGAGGGATGTTGATACAAACCCTGAAGTCCTGGGGATGACAGCTCTTGATTCCATGCCGCGCATATGCCAGTGCTTTGTAAGACGCCCGGCTGACACGGAGAGAGGACTGGCGTTTGACCGGAGGCTGTATATTATCAGGCGGCAGTTTGAACTGTGCAGGGAAGATACATATGTATGCTCATTTTCTTCAAGGACGGTGGTATATAAGGGCATGTTCCTGGTGGGGCAGCTGAGGCGGTTCTTTGCGGACCTGCGCAGCAGCCTGTATGAGAGTGCGATAGCAATGGTGCATTCAAGATTTTCCACGAACACAACTCCAAGCTGGGAGCGGGCGCATCCCAACCGTTTCATACTGCACAACGGAGAGATAAACACAATACGCGGAAATGTGGACAGAATGCTGGCCAGGGAAGAGACCCTGCACAGCAAACTGCTTGAAGATGACATGGAAAAGATCTTTCCTGTTGTAAATGCCAACGGGTCGGATTCGGCTCTGCTGGACAATACCCTGGAATTCCTTGTAATGGGCGGGATCCCTCTTCCTCTGGCAGTAATGATCACGATACCGGAACCGTGGAAGAATGATACCGAGATCTCCAGGGCAAAAAGGGACATGTACAGATATTACTCAACCATGATGGAACCATGGGATGGTCCTGCCGCCATCCTGTTCTCGGACGGTGAGATAATGGGCGCGGTACTTGACAGAAACGGCCTGCGTCCATCCAGATACTATATTACAAAAGACAGAAAAGTGATCCTTTCTTCTGAAGTAGGCGTCATGGACATAGATCCCGAAAACATCATCTGCAAATCCAGGCTAATGCCTGGCAAGATGCTGCTGGTGGATACTGTCCGGAAAAAGATCGTCTCTGATGAGGAATGCAAGGCTTACTACGCATCAAAGTTCCCCTATGGTGAATGGCTTGACTCAAACCTTGTGACATTAAGGGAACTTCCGGTTCCTAACAGGATGGTGCCGAGGAGCTCGCCGGAGGAGAGAAAGAGGCTTTGCAAGGCATTTGGGTATACGTATGATGACCTGACAGCTGCAATACTGCCAATGGCGGAAAACGGAGTGGAAGCTACTGCTTCCATGGGAAATGATTCAACCCTGGCAGTGCTTTCTGAAAAACACCAGCCGCTGTTCGATTATTTCAAGCAGATGTTCGCACAGGTAACAAACCCTCCGATAGATTCTCTCAGGGAGGAGATAATCACGGATACAACAGTCTATGTGGGAACAGACGGCAATCTGCTCGAACAGCGTCCTGAAAACTGCAGGGTACTGGAAATCCATAACCCGATACTGACTTCAATAGATCTGTTAAAAATACGCAGCATGAAAAGAGAAGGGTTCAATGTACAGACAGTGTCTCTTCTGTACTACAAGAGCACTTCACTTGAGGCTGCAGTTGAAAAACTGTTCATAAGCTGTGACAAAGCTTATAAGAACGGTGCGAACATCATAATACTTTCTGACAGAGGGGTTGATGAGAACCACGTTGCCATACCGTCACTGCTCGCTGTCTCCGCGATGGAACAGTATCTGATCCGCACAAGGAAGAGGACTGCTGTGTCCATAATACTTGAGAGCGCTGAGCCGCGGGATGTACATCACTTTGCGCTCCTGCTCGGGTACGGAGCAAGAGCGGTAAATCCATATCTTGCGCATGAATGCATAGAAGAATTCACAGAAAACGGGTCTCTTGACAAAGATCCCCGTGTGGCGATCGACGCTTATAACAATGCCATTCTGCACGGGATCGTAAAGATCGCGGCAAAAATGGGAGTTTCAACGCTCCAGTCATATCAGAGCGCCCAGATATTTGAAGCTGTAGGCATCTGCAGGGCAGTCATAGATAAGTATTTCACAAATACGATCAGCCCGGTGGACGGAGTGGGGTTAAAAGAGATAGAAGAAGGGGTTGAATGGAGGCATGACCACGCGTTTGATCCGTTGGGCCTGGGTGTGGATCTCACCCCGGACAGTTTCGGGCGGCATAAACTCCGTTCAAATGAAGGGGCAGAAGATCACATGTACAACCCCCAGACAGTGGTAGCGCTCAGACAGGCTGCCATGGCAGGCGATTTCGGGAAATTCAGGGAGTTCTCCGAAATTGTGGACAGGGAGAATGTCCCCCACACTTTAAGGGGGCTTATCGAATTTGTCTGGGCGGATGACGGGGGCATACCGTTAGATGAAGTCGAACCTGCCACGGAGATCGTGAAGCGTTTCAAGACAGGAGCCATGAGTTACGGCTCGATATCTGAAGAAGCGCACAAATGCATGGCAGCTGCCATGAATACTCTCCACGGAAAGTCTAATTCCGGTGAGGGCGGAGAAGATCCGTCAAGGTTCGGGACTATTTATAACAGCGCCATAAAACAGGTGGCATCGGGAAGATTCGGTGTTACGAGCGAGTATCTCTGTTCAGCAAAAGAGATACAGATAAAACTGGCGCAGGGAGCAAAACCTGGTGAAGGGGGGCATCTTCCCGGCAAAAAGGTATATCCCTGGATCGCAAAAACACGTTATTCGACACCCGGAGTCACGCTGATATCACCGCCACCGCATCATGACATATATTCGATCGAGGATCTTGCCCAGCTGATCTACGATCTGAAGAACGCAAATAAAGATGCGGACATTTCGGTCAAACTGGTCTCTGAAGCAGGAGTTGGCACGATAGCCTCGGGAGTCGCTAAGGCGGGAGCCCAGACAGTACTGATATCCGGATTTGACGGCGGAACAGGAGCGGCACCGCGCAGTTCCATACATGATGCAGGACTTCCGTGGGAGCTCGGGCTGAGCGAGACCCATCAGACACTTGTAAGAAACGGGCTGAGGACAAGAGTCAGGCTTGAAACAGACGGAAAGCTGATGACCGGCCGTGACGTGGCGATCGCGTGCATACTCGGCGCGGAGGAATTCGGTTTTGCGACCGCCCCGCTCATTACCATGGGATGTGTGATGATGAGAGTCTGCAATCTGGATACATGCCCGATGGGAATTGCGACCCAGAATCCGAAACTCAGGGAGCGTTTTTGCGGAAAGCCGGAATATGTAATGAATTTCATGATGTTCGTGGCTGAAGAAGTAAGAATGATCATGGCAAGGCTCGGTGTGCGGACCATAAATGAACTTGTAGGACGGACTGACCTGATAAAGCCGAGAGAAAAGCGCATAACCCACAGAGCGGAGTGCATAGACCTTTCACCGGTAATAGGACATCTTCATCCGGTGCATTTTGAGGAAAAGGACATATACGACTTTGAGCTTGAAAAGACCATTGATGAGAGCATCATACTCCCTGCGTTTGAAAAGGCATTTAATAAGAAAAAGAACGCATCGGTGGACATAAACGTGTCCAGCGTCAACAGGACCCTTGGAACGCTTACCGGATCACAGATAACAAAGCGGTTTGGCAATACGCTGACGGAAGATACCTACGTGATCAGATGTACAGGCGGAGGCGGACAGTCATTCGGAGCTTTTATTCCCCAGGGACTTACGATGGAACTGACGGGAGATGCCAATGACTACTTCGGCAAGGGACTGTCAGGAGGAAAGCTGATCCTGAAAGCCCCGGAAAAAGCAGGGTTCGTTGCCAAGGATAATATCATTCTTGGAAATGTGGCCCTGTACGGCGCAACAAAGGGCAAGGCTTTCATAAACGGCATTGCCGGAGAGCGGTTCTGCGTGAGAAATTCAGGAGCCACGGCGGTCTGCGAAGGCTGCGGTGACCATGGCCTGGAATACATGACCGGCGGCAGGGCAGTGATACTTGGCCGGACAGGTAAGAACTTCGCAGCCGGCATGAGCGGCGGGATAGCTTATGTTCTCGACGAGGGACATGACCTGTATCTGCGGCTTAACAAGGATATGGTCAGGATGACTGATGTTACCGACCGGCATGATGCTGAAGAACTGAAAAGCATTATAGAGGAACATGCCAGGGCTACAGGTTCAAAGCTCGCTGAACACATAATCGAACACTTTGATTCATATCTGGCAGGATTTAAAAAGATCGTTCCGGTGGATTACAAGAAAATGATGGACGCGATCAGGAAACTTGAGGAGAAGGGTATCCCCGGCGAACAGGCTGAACTGGATGCCTTCATGCAGATACAGGGCGCATGAGGAGGTGAAAACATATGGGAAAACCAATGGGTTTTATTGAATATCCCAGGCATTCAAGGCCGGAGATATCTCCTGAGATCAGGATCAGGGATTTTGCAGAGTTTCATCTTCCTCTGGATAAGGATGAATGCCGCAGGCAGGCGGCCAGGTGCATGGACTGCGGGATACCGTTCTGTCAGTCAGGAGTAAAGTTCGGCAACACCGTCAGCGGGTGTCCGCTCCATAACCTGATCCCTGAATACAATGATGAAATTTACAGGGATGACTGGAAGCAGGCAGCAGAAAGACTGCTTAAGACAAATAATTTCCCGGAATTCACAGGAAGAGTATGTCCTGCGTTATGTGAAAACGCCTGCGTCTGCAGTATAAATGATGAAGCAGTCTCAACTCACGACAATGAATACGCGATAATTGAGGCGGCTTTTGAAAATGGCTGGATGATCCCGCGTCCGCCCAGGGTCAGGTCCGGAAAGAAAGTAGCCGTCATCGGTTCGGGTCCTGCGGGACTTGCGGCAGCCGACTGCCTGAACAGGCGCGGACACAGCGTTACAGTTTATGAAAAAGCTGACAGCCCGGGCGGACTGCTGATGTATGGGATACCTAACATGAAACTGGACAAGAAAATAGTCCAGAGACGTATAGGGCTCATGAAGGCGGAAGGCATAGAGTTCATCGTGAATACGGATGTCGGACGTGACATATCAGCAGAGGAGATCATGAATAGTTATGACTCTGTGATCCTGAGCTGCGGAAGCCGTATCCCCAGAGAAGTAAATGTGCCCGGAAGGGATGCAGGGGGCATATGCCAGGCGGTGGATTACCTTACCTGCGCAACAAAGAAAGTACTTGGCATGGAAGAGACCACACCCTATGACGCAAAAGACAAGATGGTCGTTGTAGTAGGAGGCGGTGATACCGGAAATGACTGTGTGGGAACGGCGATAAGGCAGGGCTGCGCCGGTATAGTCCAGCTTGACAGAAATCCGAAAGCCCCCGATAAACAGACTGTCAGTTCATGGCCGCTCAAAGCGAATGTTTACAGGCCCGGATACGGCCAGGAGGAGGCCATAGCACTGTATGGCAGTGATCCCAGGATGTTTTCATCCACTGTAAAAGAGATCATAAAAGACGATTCGGGGAATGTCAGTGAAATAGTGACCATACAGATAAGGAAATCCATCGGGGAAGATGGAAAGAGAAAGATCACGGAACTCCCCGGAACAGAAAAGACAATTCCCTGCAGCATGCTGATCCTTGCAGCAGGATTTGAAGGATGTGAGGATTATGTGGCCTCCGCTTTTAAGATATCCAGGAAACATACCGGTCTGATAGAAACTCAGTCATATGCCACGAATGTGCCGGGCGTATTTGCCGCGGGTGATGCCAGAAGAGGGGCGTCGCTT